>DAOOIT010000002.1:86527-231226 GCA_035384565.1 Planctomycetota bacterium
CGCCGGGCACGTACGACGTGACCGTGACGGTCGGTGACACCAGCTACGCGCACGACCAGATGGGCGTGTACCTGGAGGGGAGCCCGGTGGACAGCCTCACGACGGCCAAGGGGCAGTTCCTCACCCCGAGCTACACGGCCGTGGTGCTGGACGGCCAGCTCACGCTGCGGTTGACCGACCTGGGCGGGGCCGACGGCTCGGTGGTGCTCAACGCCCTGCGGGTCGAGCGGGTGCCGGGCCAGGCGGGCATTCTGCTCAGTGCGACCTCGGGGCTGGTGACCACGGAGGCGGGCGGCAGCGCACAGTTCACCGTGGTGCTGGCCACGCCGCCGACGGCCAACGTCACGATCGGGCTCTCCTCGAGCGACCCGAGCGAGGGGACGGTCTCGCCCACGAGCCTGACCTTCACGCCGGCCAACTGGAGCCAGCCGCAGACGGTGACCGTCACCGGCGTGGACGACGCGGAGACGGACGGCGACGTGGCGTACACCATCGTCACGGCGCCCGCCGCGAGTGCGGACCCGGCCTACAACGGGCTGGACGCGCCCGACGTCGCGGTGACGAACGAGGACAACGACGGGGTGAAGTACGCCTTCGACTTCGGCACGGCGGCCTCCCCGGTGGAAGCCGGCTACGTGCGGGTGACCGAGGGGACCGCCTACGCACCCAGCCTCGGCTACGGGTGGCTCAGCGGCACCGTGGGGAGTGCGGACCGCGGGGCGCCCGACGCGCTCCGGCGCGACTTCGTGCACGGCACCACGATGACCTTCGGGGTGGACGTGCCGCCGGGCACGTACGACGTGACCGTGACGGTCGGTGACACCAGCTACGCGCACGATCAGATGGGCGTGTTCCTCGAGGGCACCCAGGTTGACACACTGACCACAGCCAAGAACCAGTTCCTCACCCAGACCTACCGGGTGGCGGTGAGCGACGGGCAGTTGACGTTGCGCCTCACGGACCTTGGGGGCAGCGATGGCTCCGTGGTGTTGAATGCTCTGAGGATCGCCACGGCTGTGGTAGCGCCCGGGCTGGCGCCAGCGGCGGAGCCCCTGTCGCTGGTCGTTCTGCCAGAGCGGGGCGCAGCCCCTCTGGAGGTGACGGGGTTGGGAATGGGCGCTCCGGCCGGGGCGGAGTACGCGTGGGACTTCGGCGATGGCTCGACGGCAAAGGGCTCGTTGGCGGTGCACACCTACGAATCGCCGGGCACATATGTGGTGACCCTCAAGGCAGCGGGCCAGGCTGTCCAGGCAATCGTGGTCGTGACAGAGGCGCCGCCGGCGGCAAGGTAGCGGAGCTCTCTCTCGTCCGTGTCCCGGCGTTGACAGCGAGGGGAATCCCATGTAATCTAGTGGACGGGCCGGCGGGTGTGGCCGGGTGCTTCGCTGACGCGACTCGCCCCCGCGGAGGGGGTGTTTTCCGATCTTGGACAGGGAGAGATGACAGAAGACGTTTGCAGTCTCCTCCGGGTGATGCCGGAGCCGCTGCGGGCGGAGCTTGCGCGGCAGGGCATCTCCGAAAGCCAGGTGCTGCTGGCGACGGATTCGGACCTCGACTTCAACGGCAACTACGCGGAGCATTGGCTGGTCATCACCGCGGAGTCGGTGCTCACGTTCGCCCTCGACGCCGACGGGGCGCACGCGGGGCCGCGCTTTGAGGTGAAGGACCTAGAGAAGGCCGAGGCAGACGCGCGCGTGGGCAGCGGCTTCGTGCGCGTGAAGACGGCCGCGGGCTGGCTTTACGTCATCCGCTTCTCGAATGCCCAGGCCAACAAGTTCACCAAGGCAGCCAGCAAGCTGCGTCTGATGCTGCGCGGCGTGCCGCTGGTGTGCACGCCGGCCGACGATGCGGACATCCGCCGCTGCCTGAAGTGCAAGCGCATGCTGCCCGAGGGCACGAGCGCCTGCCCCCGTTGCATCTCGAAGCGCCACGTGTTCGGCCGGTTCGCCCGGCTGATGATGCCCTATTGGCCCTATGCCGCCACGGCTATCGTGCTGGTGATCATCAGCATCGGCCTCAACCTCGTGCCGCCCATCCTCACCAAGACGCTCGTGGACAACGTGCTCCACGAGCAGGCCGCCGAGCGCCCGCTGCCCCGGTGGTTCGCCCTGGTGACGCGGGCCTTCGACGCCCGCGCGCCGATTGACTGGCTGCTGTTGCTTGTCGTGATCCTCGTCTTCACCCAGGTGCTCCAGATTCTCGTGGGCATCCTCAAGGGGCGCCTCTCCACCATCATCGGCAACCGCGTGAGCTACGACCTGCGCCTCAAGGTCTACGAGCACCTCCAGGCCCTCTCGGTGCGCTACTACGACAAGAACCAGGTCGGCTCGCTCATGACCCGCGTCGCGCACGACGTCGAGGACCTCCAGGGCTTCATCTGGCAGATGACCAGCGGCTTCCTGTTCAACATCCTCATCATCGTGGGCGTGCTCATCGTGCTCTTCACGATGAACACCCACCTGGCCTTTCTCGTGCTCATCCCCGTGCCCTTCGTGCTCGGCTCCACTTACGTCTTCTGGCACTACATCCTCCCCAAGCACTACCGCTACTGGGACAGCCGCTCGAAGATCGCCAACGTGCTGTTCGCGGCCCTGGGCGGGGTGCGGGTGGTGAAGGCCTTCGCCCAGGAGCAACGCGAGTTCGAGCGCGTGCGCAGCTACTGCGACCGCCTGCGCGGCGCGCGGCTGGGGGTGGACATCGCGTCCACCACCTTCTACCCCATTGTGGGCTTCGTGTTCAGCCTGGGCGGGCTGATCGTGTGGTACGTGGGCGGGCGCGACATTCTCGACAAGGTGGAGGGCTTCAGCCTCGGCACGCTCATGGCCTTCTTCGGCTACCTGGGCATGTTCTACGGCCCGCTCAACACCCTCATGTCGCTCTCCCAGTGGCTCACGTCGTTCACCACCCAGGCCAACCGCGTGTTCGAGGTGCTCGACACCGAGCCCGAGATCCAGGAGGCGCCCGATGCCGTGCCGCTGGACGTGCGGGGCGCGATCAAGTTCGAAGGCGTGGTCTTCGGCTACGACCCCTACGTGCCGGTGCTCAAGGGGATCGACGTCGAAATCCACCCCGGCGAGATGATCGGCATCGTGGGCCAGAGCGGCTCGGGCAAGACCTCGTTCGTCAACCTCCTGTGCCGCTTCTACGACCCCACCGAGGGGCGGATTCTGATTGACGGCGTGGACCTGCGGAAGATCAAGCTCAGCTCCGTGCGCAGCCAGATCGGTCTCGTGCTCCAGGAGGCGCAGCTCTTCACGGGCACGATTCAGGAGAACATCGCCTACGGCCGCCCCGACGCCAGCCTGGCCGAGATCTTCGACGCGGCCAAGGCGGCCAACGCGCACGACTTCATCGTGCGCATGCCCGACGCCTACGACACCCGCCTCGGCGAGCGCGGCGCCGGGCTGTCGGGCGGCGAGCGCCAGCGCATCTCCATCGCCCGGGCGCTCCTCTTCAATCCCAAGGTGCTCATCCTCGACGAGGCCACGTCCAACGTAGACACGGTGACCGAACGCGAGATCCAGAAGGCCCTCGACGCCTTGACCAAGGGCCGCACTACCATCGCCATCGCCCACCGCCTGTCCACCCTGCGCAACGCCGACCGCATCTTCGTCTTCGAGGAGGGCAAGGTCGTCGAGGTCGGCACCCACGAGGAACTCCTCGCGCGCGACGGCCTCTACGCCAAGATGGTCAAGATTCAGACCCAGCTCACGAAGGACAAGGAATCGGTGGACGACGTTCGCGCCCTGGCCGCCGAGGAGTCCGACGCCAAGTCCAAGGGCCAGGGCGCCGGCAAGGCCGACGAGAAGAGGCCCTGAGACGCGCCCCCGGGTGGGCGTCGCGGGCGACGAGAAGGACGAGGCCGATGGCTGACAAGTACGAAGGCATCCGCATCTTGGGGCCGGCCGACATCCGGTTCCACTACAACGACCTCGGCCAGCTCCGCGCCACCCTGGCCGACGGCACGGAACTCGACGAGGTACTCGTCTACCGCACCCGCCCCATCTCGGACCCCGACCGCTACATCTCGATCCGCGTGGGCGCCACGGCCACCGAGCAGCGCGAGATCGGCCTCATCCGCACCCTGGCCGCCCTCGGCCCCGACCAGCGCCGCCTGCTCAAGGAGGCCCTCGACCGCCGCTACTTCATCCACCTCATCTCCGAGATCCACTCCCTCACCGAGGAGTTCGGCTACCTCTACTGGGACTGCGAGACCGACAAGGGCCGCCGCCAATTCCCCACGGCGCGGTGGGACCAGAGCAAATGCGTCCACGCCGGCAACGGCTGCCACATCATCACCGACGTGGACGGCAACCGCTATCAGATCGCCGACATCGAGAAGCTCGACCCCGAGAGCCGCGCGCGGTTCCGCCGCTACATCTACTGGTAAGCCGCGCCCCGTCCGCCGGGCCGCGCGGCGACGGACGTCACAACTGTCGCTCGGCATCCAGGCTTCTCCGCTCATCGGACGGGAACCTCCCGCAGGTTACGGAACTTGCGGGAGGTTTGCTGTGGCAAGGCCGCCGCGTACAATAGGGCCGCCTCAACGATGTGAGCACACCCCTCACCCTCTTCGGAAAGGCGCGAAACCTCCGATGACCGCACAGTTCGCCTCCATTGCATCCGTGCTGGCCCTGGCCGCCCAATGGGCGTCGGCCGCCGCCACGCCGAGCTTCTCCGACTTCGACGCCCGGGCCAGAGCCGGCGAGCGCCTGCACGTGGTCTTCTTCGGCGCCTCGCTCACCTGGGGGGCCAACGCCACCGAGCCGAACCTCACGTCGTACCGTGGCCGCATGGCCGATCTCCTCGAAGAGCGCTATCCCCAGGCACGGTGGAAGTTCCACGACGCCGCCATCGGCGGCACGGGGTCGCAACTGGGCGTCTTCCGCCTCGACCGCGACGTGCTGCGCCACAGGCCCGACCTGGTGTTCCTGGACTTCTCGGCGAACGACGATATCTACAGCGACTCGCCCGAGACCCTGGCGAGCTACGAGGCCATCGTCCGCCGCATCATCACCGAGGCCAAGTGCCCCCTCGTCATCGTCCTCTTCCCGTTCCAGTGGAACGTGGCGGCGGGAACGACCGACGGCATGAAGCGCCGCGACGTGCATCTCGCCCTCGCCAAGGCCTACAACGTGCCGGTCGGCGACGCCATCGCGCTCGGCCAGCGGCTCGTCAGGGAGGGCAAGCTCACGATTCCGCAAATCTGGCCCGTGGACGGCGTTCACCCGGGCGATGTGGGCTATCGGATGTTCGCCGACGCCGCGTGGCAGGGCTTCCTCCAGGGCGTCGAGGGCAAGCTGGCGTGCGAGGCGCCGTCCAAGATGCTTTACGCCGACACGTACATGGCCAGTGCCCGCGTGCGCATCTCCTCCCTCGGCAAGCTGCCCGCGGGGTGGCGAGTGGGCGCACCCCACCTTACGTCGGCCTGGTACGACGCCCTGATGTCGCGCTGGCTCGACGACCTGGCCATCGCCTCAAACCGCACGACGGCGCCCGACCCTGAGACGAAGAAGGATAAGGCCGTGCCTCAACAGGCCGCGCCGCTCAAGGTGAAGTTCAGCGGCTCGATGGTGATGCTCTTCGGCGAGAAGACCCTCAAGTCGGGCAAGTTCCGCTGCACCCTCGACGGCAAGGTGGTCGAACACAAGGACTGGGCGACGAAGAAGACGCTCACCGAGTTCGACGCCTCGGCCAGGCAGTTCGGAGGCAACACCCACCTCACACAGGTCATCGCCGAGGGGCTGGACCCCGCGGCCGAGCACACGCTCGCCATCGAGCCGATCTTCGACGCCGACGCCGAGCAGGAGCTGCGGCTCGAGAGCATCTGCGTGGCCGGCGGCAAGGCGAAGGTCTGGCGCGAGGAGTAGCCCGCATGGCCCCCACGTTTGCCCGCTGCCCGGCGAATCCCATCGTCACGCCCGGCCTCTTTCCCTGGCGGATGGCTACGGTGTTCAACCCCGGGGTGCTCTATGAGGACGGGCGGTTCTTCCTCTACGAGCGCGCGGCGGGCAGCCTGCGGCCCTTCATCTGTTCGATTGGCCTGCTGGAGAGCGCCGACGGCGTGCGCTTCCGTCACGCCAGCGATCAGCCCGTCTTCACACCCGAAATGGCCGGCAGCCGCCACGGCAGCGTGCAGGACCCGCGCGTGGTGAAGCTCGGCGACACGTACTACATGACCTATGCCTTCCGCCCCTACGCCTGGCACTGCTACCCGACCGGCCTGGGCGTGCCCGAGTCGCACCAGCCCGAGATCGCCGGCGTGCGCTTCACGCCCGAGGAGAACCAGACCCGCAGCGGCATCGCCGTCTCGCGCGACCGCGTGCACTGGGAGCACCTGGCTTGGGCCACCCCGCCCGAGCTGGACGACCGCGATGTGATCCTGTTTCCCGAGAAGATCGGCGGCCGCTTCGCCATCCTCCGCCGTCCGCTCCGCTTCGTCGGCACCGACACGGGGCACGGCGGCGACCTGCCCGCCATCCGCATCAGCTTCTCCGACGACCTGCTGAGCTGGACCCCGCCTGAGGTCATCGCCCTGCCCGAGCAGGCGTGGGAGGGCAACCGCATCGGCGGCTCCACGCCCCCGATCCGCACGGAGGCGGGCTGGCTTGTGCTCTACCATGGCGTCGAGGACCTGTATCCCACCACGCGCCGCGTGTGCTATCGGGTGGGGGCCATGCTTCTGGACCTGGCCGACCCCCGCAGAGTCCTCGCCCGCACCCGTCGCCCTCTCATGGAGCCCGAGGCCTACTACGAGAAGTTCGGACTCTACATCCCCAACGTCATCTTCCCCACCGGCAACGTCGTGAAGGACGGCTTGCTGTGGCTCTACTACGGCGTGTGCGACACCGCCATTGCCCTGGCCACCGTGCCGCTCGATGAGCTGGTCGAGCACCTGCTGGCCAAGCGGCGCTAACGCCACTTGACGGCGCGGGCGCCGTTTCGTAGGCTCATAGGGAGTTAAGGTGCGCGCAAATGCCCGTAGAAGGAGGCTCTGGAATTACAAGAGTTCACCGAATTACCTCGTTCGGCGTGTGCCTGGCGCTCACGTTAACCGGCGGCCTTGTCCGTGGGGCCGACGAAGCTGCGATGGCGAAGGAGGTCCTTCAGGCTGCGATGCTGAAGACGGGCCTGGCCTTCCACATCGGCTGCGGGCGGGCAGAGTCGCCCGGCCTCACGGCGGCGCTGGCTGAGCAGGGCCTGGTGGTGCACGGCCTGGCCCTCGACGAGGCGGCCGCCGCCCGCGCGCGCAAGGCCATCGAGGCGAAGAACCTGGCCGGCCGCGCGATGGTCGAGTGCGTGGCCCCCAAGCCGCTGCCCTATCTCAACGACCTGGCGAACCTCGTGGTGGTCGAGGACCTGGCGGCCCTTGCCGCCGCAGGCGTGACCCGCGACGAACTGCTCCGCGTCCTCGCCCCAGGCGGCAAGCTGTGCATTCTCGAAGCCGGCAAGTGGGCGGCAACCATGAAGCCCCGGCCGCAGGAGATGGACGACTGGAGCCACCCGCAGCACGGCCCCGACGGCAACATGGTGTCGGCCGACAAGGCGTTCAGGTTCCCCATCGGCTTCCGCTGGATTGACGGCGTGCCGATGAACCTCGTGCGCTGGGCAGGCGTGCGCGGCTGGGTGGTGGCCAACGGCCGCTGCTTCACCCTCAGCTCGACCCAGCTCGAAAACGTCGGCCTCCGCGAGAAGCCCCACTACCTGGTCGCGCGCGACGCCTGGAACGGCCTGCCGCTCTGGAAGATCAACTGCGAGACGACCGACGACGGCTCGTACCTCACCTGGACGAACGCCGGGCCGCTCGCGGCCGACGACGCCCGTGTCTACGCCGTGAAGCGGGACAAGGCCATCGCCGTCCACGCGGCCACGGGCGAGATCGCCTACACCTGCCCCAACCGGTTCCCGCCCTGCCGCCTCCTGGTCGCCGAGGGCCTGCTTGTGTGCTCGTGCTGGCAGGAGCGCGACTTCTCGCAGGCGCCCTGGCACAGCTTCGACAAGCCGAAGGAGAAGGACCCGAACGACCCCACGAAGGAGATCGCCAAGCCGCCGCGGCCCTCCCTGTGGTCCACCTGGATCGCCAAGAGCGGCGCGGGCGCGCTCGAGGCCTACGACGCGGCCACGGGCGCGGCCCGGTGGTCGCTGCCCTTCGCCGCCGACACAATGGTCGCGGCCGACGGCGTGCTCTACGGCATCGTGCAGATCGGCAACCCGCCCTCCGAGCACCAGCTTGTGGCCATTGGCCTCAAGGATGGCAAGGAACGCTGGCGCACGTCGAGCGCCAAGCTCGGCCCCGAGGCCGACTTCCAGCTCAACGTCGCCGGCCCCGGCTACGTGATTGTCGCCCGCCGCAAGGCCAACGCGATCCTGGCCTTCTCGGCCAAGGACGGCACGTTGCTGTGGCAGACCCCGTCGGGCGCGCACTGGACGCCTGTGGTGGACGGCCTGGTGTGGGTGGGCAACAGGAAGCTCGACCCGCTCACGGGCGAAACCCGGGGCAACCTCGCCCACGGCGTCGGCGGCCAGGGCTGCACGCCCTCGGCCATCGTCAACGACGTGCTCACCCAGAGCCGCGGCTGTTCCTACGTGCAGCTCCCGCCCGACAACGATCCCGCCAGAGGCAGAGCCGAGGGCCTGCGCTACGACGGCGCCCGCGGCGGCTGCATGGAGGGCATGGTGCCCGCCAACGGCATGTTCTACACCGCGCAGAACAACTGCGGCTGCGCGCCGGGCCACGTGTACGGCTTCCTGGCCATGGGGCCTTCGGGCGCGTGGCCGAAGGCCGACGACTTTGCCAAGGCGCGCCCGGTCGAGAAAGGCCCTGCCTTCGGCGCCGTCGAGGAGACCTCGGTCGGCGTGGCCGACTGGCCGTTGTTCCTGGGCAACGCCGCGCGCAGCAGCGCCTCGGCCGCGCAACTGCCCGAGAGCCTCAAGGAGGCGTGGAGGACCCAGGTCGCCTCGCCCGGCGACGGGTTGCTCGGCACCACATGGCGCTCGCGGCTCGAGTCGCCGCTGAGCGCGCCCACGGCGGCCTACGGCATGGTCTTCGTGGCGAAGACCGACGCGGGCCAGGTGGTCGCCCTTGACGCGGCCACGGGCAAGCCGGCCTGGCGCTTCTGGGCCGGCGGCCGCATAGACACCCCGCCCACCCTGCACCGCGGCCTGGCCCTCTTCGGCTGCCACGACGGCTACGTATACGCCCTCCGCGCGCAGGACGGCGCGCTCGCCTGGCGCACGCGCGTCGCCCCGTGGGAGCGGCGGATGGTGGTCCACGGCCAGATCGAGTCGGTGTGGCCGGCGGTTGGCACGGTCCTCGTCCACGATGGCGTGCTCTTCGCCAACGCGGGCCGCACGTCGGAGTCCGACGGCGGCATCGCCCTCGTCGCCCTCGACCCCGCCACGGGCAATCCGCTATGGGGCGGGGCCGTGGCCCCCGGGCCGCTGCGCCAGAACGACCTGCTGCGCGTGAGCGACGGCAAGCTCCTCTGGCAGCACGTGCCCATTGACCCGAGGACCGGCGCGGCCGACCTCAAGGCCCCCGTGCCCAAGGGGGCCAGCCAGGGCGGCCTGATGGACGGCACTTGGACCGTCCTCGGCAAGCGCCGCGCGGGCAACGCCTTCGCCACGGGCAACGTGCGGGCCGACCTGTTGGCCTGGAACGACGCGCTCGTGGCCACCCCCCAGGCCGCGATTCCGCAGGAGGCGCAGAAGCCGGCCAGCGAACTCGAAGAGAAGCCTGCCCCGGCGAAGGGCTGGAACGCGGCGCTGCCGGCCAACGCGCAGGTCGAGGCCCTGGGCCTCGCGGCCAACGCCGCCATCTACGCGGGACGCCTCCGGAGCGGCGCCGAGGGTCGGGCGGCCGGCTTCCTCCTCGTGCTCTCGGCGGCCGATGGCAGGAAGCGGGCCGAGTTCGCCCTCGCGGCCCCGCCAACGTTTGAGGGCATCGCCGTCGCAGGCGACCGCCTCTTCGTCGCCCTACAGGACGGCTCGCTCGTGTGCTTCGGCAAACCCTGAGAGAGGAAACCGCCATGTCGCACCCGTCTCCCTCCGCCCGCCCGCGCCAGCCCCGCCGCCTGGCGCTCGAGGCTCTCGAGCCCCGCTGCCTCCTGAGTGCGAACATCACCTTCGCGGCCGGCCTGCTCTCGGTCGTCGGCGATGCCGCCAGCGACTGGATTCAGGTGACCGACAACGGCGACGGCTCCGCCATCGTCGCCGTGCCCAGCGACCCCGCCAACGCGGCGCCGGTCCTCTACGTCGGCGTCACCGACATCCTGATCCAGACCGGCGACGGCAACAACCGCGTGGACTACCGCCTCGACGCCGCGGCCGTGCCCTCGGGCCTCTTCGCCCCCGCCAATGCCACCATTCAGGCCGGCCTGGGCAAGGATACCCTCTACATCAACCTGTTCCTCCCCGCCGTCCAGAACGTTCTCGGGCAGGCGGTGGACCTGGCCGTGGACCTGGTGGGGGGGAAGAACATCCTCCAGTTCTGGGCCGACGGCGCCTTGCCCGGCGTGGGCGAGTTCGCCGGGCTGGTGAACCTGAACCTCCTGGGCGGCATCAGCAAGGACAGCGCGAACCTGAGCTTCTCAGACCTCTACACCAACGTGACCATTGACACCCTCGGCGTGGGCGGCAAGGACAGCCTGCTGATGGACTACAGCGGCGTGCCCGTGGGCATGCCGTCGCCCCTCACGGTGCGCATGAGCGAGGGCAAGGATGTATTCCGCCTCTCGGCCTCGTCGCCCATCCCCGGCGACCCCGCCTCCGACGGGCTTCTCATCGCCTTCGACGGCCTGGGCGGCAGCGACTCGTGCTCGATGTCCTTCTTCGACATCTTCGCGAGCGTTCTGCTCGACATGGGCCTGGGCAACGACTCCGTGGCGATCTCCTACAACGGGCTCGCGGGCAGCGGCTTCTCCAGCGTGCTGGCCGACCTGGGCGAGGGCAAAGACAAGTTCACCCTGACGGCCTCGTCGCCGCTGCCGCTCGTGCCGCCGGGCACGGGGCTGTTTGTGAGCCTCGACAGCCAGACCAGCCTCTCCGCCTCGCTGTCATTCACCGACGTGGCGAGCCAGGTGCTCATCAACGGCGACCTCGGCAGCGACAAGGTCGCGCTGCGGTACCGAGGCGTGCCCGACAACAGCTTCGTCATCGCCGACCTGGGCGAGGGCAAGAACTCGTTCACCCTCGACGCTCGCGCCAACCCCCTCGACCTGCCGGGGATCGCGCCCGGCGCCCTCGATGTCCAGGTGCTCGGCGGCAACGTGTCCAACACGGCGAGCCTGTCCTTCTACCACGTCTTCCCCAGCATCCTGGTGGACGTGGGGGAGGGCAACGACGGCACCTACATCACGATTGACGGCCTGCCCGTCGGGTTCACGGCGCCGATCAACGTCGCCATGGCCAACGGCAAGAACGTCTTCCAGATTCTCGCCAAGGGCGATCCGCCCGCCGGTCCGCCGCTGGGCGCGCGCGGCGGCCTGTCGCTCAACCTCACGGGCGGCTTCGGTTCCGACATCGCCTCGATGTCCTTCTTCGACGTCTGGACCGATGTCACGGCCAACCTGGGCGACGGCCCGAACAGCGCGAACATCCGGCTCGACGCGCCCGTGAGCCTGGCCAACGGCGGCGCCGGAGTCCTCGGGGCCAACACGCTCTTCGTGACGGGCGGCGTGAGCAGCGACCTGTTCAACCTCACCCTCGGCTCGCCCGCCGGCACGGCCGGCGCCGTGGCCGCGCTCGGCTCCCTCGCCGCCTTCCTCGACGCCGGCGGCGGCCCTAACACCGTCAACCTCACCGTCGGCGGCGACGTGGCCCTGGGCCAGGACATTGCGGTCACCGTCTTCACCGGCGCCGGCAACGACCTCCTCAGCCTCATCTCGCGCTCCATCTTCTGCGACGGCTCGGTGCGCCTCGCCGCCGACCTGGGCGCCGGCTTCGACCTGTTCAATGGCCTCGTCGTTGCCGACGTCAACCCCACCGGCCTCGTGGACGTGGCGGTGGGCCTGGGCGCCAGCACCGACGACTGCAACCTGCAATACCGCGGCCAGATCAACGGCGACGTGAAGCTGCTCGTGGACGGCGCCGACGGCAACGACACGATCCAGGCCTACATCATCCCCACGGTCGGCAGCGTGGGCACGCTCCAGGCCGAACTCTACGGCGGCCTCAACAACGACAACCTCTCGTTCCTGATGTGGGGCCTCCAGGGCCAGTTGCCTGCCCTCACCACCAATCTGCTGGTGGACGGCGGCCCCAACTTCGACATCGGCTGGGTCGTCAACGGAGTTCCCGTGCTGAACATCGAGGAACTGCACATCGCCCCCGCGCCGTAAGCCGCCAGGCGCCGAATAGGCAATCCGCGAATTGGGCGAACCTGGCGATTGTGATTCGCGTGCTTCGTGCGATTCGCGGTTCGCTGCTGCGAGCCAGCGCGCCTCGGGAGACATGCCATGTCGGCAACGCTGTGGGCTTGCGGACTCGGGGTCCTGGCCGCGCTCACAGCGGGCGAGGCCGGTGCCGCCGGGGAGCGGCCGCCCGCCAGCGGGCCGCTCCGCATCCACCCCGCCAACCCGCGCTACTTCGCCGACGCCAGCGGCAAGGCCGTCCTCCTCGTCGGGTCCCACACCTGGAACAACCTGCTCGACATGGGCGTCACCGACCCGCCGCCCCAGTTCGACTTCAACGCCTACCTCGACTGGATGGTGAAGCTCGACCACAACTTCATCCGCCTCTGGGCCTGGGAGTTGCCGTCCTGGGACCCCAGCGCCAATAACCAATCGTGGAGCCAGCGCAAGCGCTACTTCGCCGCGCCCCAGCCGTGGCTCCGCACTGGGCCGGGCCACGCGCGCGACGGCAAGCCGAAGTTCGACCTCGACAAGTTCAACCCCGACTACTTCGAGCGGCTCCGCGCGCGTGTCGAGGCCGCGGGCCAGCGCGGCTTCTATGTCTCCATCATGCTCTTCGAAGGCTGGTGCATGCAGTTCATCGCCGACGCCTGGGCCAACCACCCGTTCAACCCCGCGAACAACGTTAACGGCGTCAACGGCGACCCCAATGGCGACGGCAAGGGGCTCGAGGTCCACGAGTTGAGCGTCAAGGCGGTCACCGCCGTCCAGGAGGCATACGTCCGCAAAGTCATTGACACCGTGAACGACCTCGATAACGTCCTCTACGAAATCTCCAACGAGAATCACCCGCCCTCCACCGAGTGGCAGCACCACCTGATCCGCTTCATCAAGGACTACGAGAGGGCCAAGCCGAAGCAGCACCCCGTGGGCATGACCTTCCAGTACCGGGGCGGGAGCAACCAGACGCTCTTCGACAGCCCGGCCGACTGGGTGTCGCCCAACCCCGACGGCGGCTACCGCGACGACCCGCCGCCCGCCGACGGCAAGAAGGTGGTGCTCAATGACACCGACCACCTCTGGGGCATCGGCGGCAATCAGGCCTGGGTGTGGAAGAGCTTCCTGCGCGGCCACAACCCGCTCTTCATGGACCCCTACGACGGGCGGATCCTCGGCGGGCGCTTCGAGGCCAAGTATGAGCCGGTCCGCCGCAGCATGGGCTATGCCCTGAAGCTTGCCCGCCGCCTCGACCTCGCGGCCCTGACGCCGCAGGGCGCGCTCGCCTCATCGAAGTACTGCCTCGCCAACGCCGGCAAGGCGTACCTCGCCTACGCGCCCGAGGGCAAGGTGACTGCGGACCTCTCGGCCGCGAAGGGCAGCCTGAGCGTCGAATGGCTCGATGTCAAGACCGGCAACACGGAGAAGGCGGGCAGCGTCCGGGGCGGCGCATCGCGCGAACTCACCGCACCGTTCCAGGGCGAAGCCATTCTCCTCCTCACCGCCACAGGCCCATGAACGCGAGGGTGGGCGGGGCGTCCCTGCCCCGCGACCCGAGGGACGGCAGAACGCGGCGCCGAGGCTCCGCCCGCAGGGCCGCACACGCTTGCCGTTCGCCCCCTGCTCCCTTCTCCCCCCATCTGCAAAATGGCAATGCCCCCTGATCTTGACGGCCCGGAATTCTCAAAATCCTGCCCTCATGTCGCAACTATAGACTCAACAAGGACTTCCACGGCGAGAAACCCTGGCCAATCTGCGCCCCATTTCCCGGAAGGGACGGAACGAGATGCCCTGCGTTTGGCGCCGAAGACGAATGGCGTGAAGTTAAGGTGCCAAGGGCGTTTCAGTCCGCCACACGGCGGGCGGCAGGTGGTAGCCACGGGCGTGAGCCCGTGGAACGGGGCGGCCCAACCACGCTAGGGGCGGCAGAATCTTAGGTTACGCACGTCTCCTCAGAGTCTCTGTCGCCCCCGGCGAGGGCTTGGCCGCGGGTGGCACTGCGATCCACCTCCTATCGCCCTTTCGGGCTTGTCTTCACGCCATTCGGGTGTGATCCTCAGTGCACTGCTTGCGCGCCTCGGCGCGCGGGGGTATACGGAATAAGTGAGGATCCGCCGGTTTGCCTGGCCGAACGATTGGGTGGAGCATATCGCAGAACACGGGGTCCGTTCGAAGGCGGAACTCGTGGAGGGGTGGATTGCCGAGAAGCTGGGTGCGCTCTGGCGTTCGCCGTCTTAGCCCCCGAACGGGGGCGTTTGGGCCGTAGCCCGGGGCGACCGAAGGGAGCCCTGGGAACCGGGTACCCCCTTCATGAGCCCCAGAAAGGGGCGATTCATGCCTTTCTGAATCGCCCCCTTCGGGGGCTCTCGCATGGGTGGGCCGCTCTACCCAGGGCTCCCAGAGATCGCCCTGGGCTACGGCCCGGTCGCCCACTTCGTGGGCTGCCAAGCCGCCCGCGCCCGCGACGATGGGGAGTGCGAGTCTACCCGCAGGACTCAGCGTTCGCTTGTGACCGCGCGCGTCGGCTCAACGACCTTGACGCCAGGCGGTCGGGGAGGAGCCATCACGGCAGAGCCCTGAGCTGACTCTTGCCTGCGACCCCGGCTGATAGTGAGCAGGGCGACGCCATTTGCTCCGAGCAGCATGCCGACAACGGTGAGGAACCCACCCCAGCGCGCCTTGCGCAGCATTCCGCACACGCCCATGACAATGGCAACTGCACTTATCATGCCAAGTGACGACGCTGTCGTCAAGTCCCTGCCACTGTGGCAGGCGAGAAAGGAGATGGCGAAGACCCGACCCCGGGGCGCGCAGAAGCGGTCGACTCTGGGAAGTCTGGGCAATTCTGACATGTTGTGGTCGGATACCGATGAGACCACAACTGGTCGTGTGTGCGCCTCACGCCCTCCAGGGCCGCTCGCGCTGCTGGTTCTCGGCGAGGGCTTCGAGGGCGATGTTGATGTCGCCCACGATCTGGAAGTCGTACATGCCCACGCACAGGAAGTCGGCGCCGTTCTTGAGGGCGTAGCGGAAGGCGTCCTGCGGGCGTATGGCGCCGGCGGCGAGGGTCTTGAAGGCGATCCAGGGCTCGGGCCGCTCGCGCATGAAGGCGATGGTCTCGTCGGGCTTGTCGCACCAGAGGTTGTCGCACTCGTCCTTGCCGTCGCGGCCTGACCAGTAGCGGTGGTGGTGGAGGGTCTTCATCCAGAAGTCGGGCTTGAGGCCCGCCTCGACGCAGCCCTTCACGGTGGCCAGCTTGTGGCCGCCGACGCCCGCGGGCACGCCCAGGGCGCGGATGGCGTCGAGCACCTTGCCGATCTGGTCGAACTGCTTGCGGGCGGCCATGGCGTCGGCCATGCCGCCGTGCACGTAGCAGGCCGCGGCGCCGAAGTCCACCGACTTCTTCGCCATCGTCACCAGGTCGCTGCCGCCGCAGTCGGAGATGAACTGAATCTTGCCCAGGCCGCGGTCCCAGTACTCCTTGATGATCTCGCAGAGGACGGGGTTGGTGAGGAAGGCGTTGACGCCGCACTTCTCGGCGAGCGCGAAGGTCTCGAAGACCTTCCACTTGTGGTGGTACTGTTTCACCAGGGCGTCCACGTAGATCAGGTCGCGGGCGTGCGCCCAGCCGCCGATGTGGTTGCCGCCGAGGATCACGCGGCTGAGGTCGAGCGTGCCGAGCTTCGCGTGCGGCACCTGGCCCTTGAGATCGGCAAGCGTGGGGAACTGGAAGGACTTGATGGTCGCCGAGGTCACGGCATCCACCTTGGGCTGCGCGGGGGCCTTGCCGGCGAGGTGGGCGGCGAGGGTTTCGGCCTCGCGGCTGCGCCAGCCGAGCTTCCTGAGAAAAGCCAGCACCAGCGCGCCCACGGCGGGCACGCCGATGAGGTTGGCCAGCACGGCCCGGCGGCCGAGGGGGTCGGGGTTCACGGCCTTCGCCAGCTCGCGGTCGGTCGGCCCCTCATGGCGAGGGGCCTCGGGGCGCGGCTCAGGGGCGGCCTCGCGCCGCCGCCGCCAGAGGGCCGCGGCGAGCTGGTCGAGGCCGAGGAGCAGGCTCCTCGGCGTCGCGGCCACGGCGGCCAGGGCGAGGAGTTCGACGAGGTTCTTGTTGATGAACAGGTAGTGGCCCTCTACGGGGCCGGCCTGCGCCCCGAAGAAGGGCGGGTAGGCGGCGTAGTAGAGCGCGAGCAGCAGCATGCCGCCCGCAGCCGCGAGGCGCGTGAAGGCGCCGAGCATGAGAGCCGCGCCCACGAGCGTCAGGCCCCACACGTTCGCCGCGTTCACCGCCTTGAGCGCCGCGGGGCTGGCTGCGATGGCCTGGAAGGCGCCGGCGAGCGGGCCTTGCGCGTTCTGGAGGTAGCCGGCCGCGCTCCACGCGGGGTCGGCGAGTTTCACGAGGCCCTCATACAGGAAGTGCCAGCCGATGGCGATGCGCAGCAGGGTGAACATCACGCTTTGCACGAGGCAAATCTCCACTCTTACACGCGGCGCGTGCGGGGCAGGGATAAGGTCCGCTTCCCCAATTGTAAGCTGAGTTGGCGCGCGCAGTCAAGCCGTTTGACAACCGCCCGCCTGGCGCATACGGTATGGGAACCACCCTCCGAGGAGCCTGCCCGTGAGCGAGCCCGCCTCATCGGCCGACGTGCCCTGCCGCCACAAGGCGGTGCCGGCCCGCCTGTCGGCGATGTTCTTCCTCCAGTGGGCCACGTGGGGCGTGTATGCGCCGCTGATGGGACGGTGCTATGGCGCATCGGTGGCCGAGGGGGGCCTGGGCTTCAGCGAGTGGCAGATCGGCCTGCTCTTCGGCCTCCCGGGCACGCTTGGGGCGTTGCTCGCGCCCTTCATCGGCGGGCAGCTCTCCGACCGCTATTTCTCTGCCGAACGGCTCCTGGGCGTGTTCCAGATCGCGATCGGCGCGACCCTGTGGACTCTGCCGACGCAGAAGCTGTTCTCGTCGTGGCTCGTGCTCACGCTGATGGTGAGTCTGATGTCGGCCCCCACCGTGTCGCTGGCGAACGCCCTGGCGTTCGCGCACCTGCGGGACCCGAAGGCGCAGTATGCCCGAGCGCGCCTCTGGGGCACGATCGGCTGGATCGTGGCGGGTTGGGGCTTCGCGATGATCTGGCTTCAGACCGGCATCCAGCCGCAATGGCTGCCGCCGTTCTTCAAGGGGGTCGAGGCGCCCGACGTCACCTGCCGCCTCTTCGACGCCATTCGCGCGGGGGCGGTGCTCTCGGTGGTGTTCGGCCTCTACGCCCTCACGTTGCCGCACACGCCGCCGAGGCGGGCGGGCGTGGACCCGCTGGCCTTCCGCAAGGCGTTCGGGCTGTTCCGCCATCGGTCGTTCACCGTGCTCATGGCCACGGGGTTCGTGCTGGCGGCGGTGCACAACATCTATTTCATGCAGACCTCGAAGTTCCTGCCCACGCTGGGGCTGCGGCAGGCCGACATCCTGCCCGCCATGAGCACGGGGCAGTTCGCCGAAATCCTGGTCATGGCGGTGCTCGGCTGGATGCTCAAGCGGCTGGGCTTCCGCTGGGTGCTGGCCATCGGCGCCTTCGCCTACGCCCTGCGGTTCGCCATCTTCGGCGCCACGTGGCTCCCGCTGGGCGTGATCGTCGCCAGCCAGTCGCTCCACGGCGTGTGCTTCGGGTGTTTCATCGCCGCGGCCTTCATCTACGTTGACCACCTGGCCGACAAGGACATCCGCACGTCGGCCCAGAGCCTCATCGGACTCGTGCTGGGCCTGGGGCCGATCCTCGGCGGCTTGTTCAGCGGCAAACTGGCGGGCCTGTGCACGCCGGAGGGGGGCAAGCTGAACTTCTCGCCCTACTGGTACACCCTCGCCGCCCTCAGCCTCGCGGCCACGCTGTTCTTCGTCGCCTGCTTCCGCGACGAATCGCCCCAGGAGGAGCAGACCACCTCGTAAGGACTCGCCCGATGCGAATGATGGCGATTTTGTGGACACTCCTGGCCGGCCTCGCGCCTGGCGCGACGGCCTCGCTCGACCGCCCGTACGGCCTGGCGTTCGACGCCGCGGGCAACCTGCTCGTCACCTGCCGCGGCAGCAACTCGGTGGTCGTGATGTCGCGGGCTGGGGAGAAGGTGCGCGAGTTCGGCGGCGACCGGCTGGCCAACCCCGGCGGCCTGTGCGTGTTGCCCGACGGCCGGGTCGCCGTGGCCAACACGGGGAAGAACGAGCTGGCCCTCTTCGACGCCAACGGTGCGTTCCTGCGGGCGATCGGCGGCCTGGCCGCGCCCGAGGACGTGGCCGCCGGGCCGAACGGCCGCCTCTACGTGGCCGACACGGGGAACTCGCGCATCGCGGTGCTCGACGGGAAGCTCGAGGCCGTGGCCTTCGGGATCACCGAGGCCGGCGAGCCCGCCGCGAAGCTCAAGGGCCCCGCCGGCGTCGCCGCCGCGGGCGGGACCCTCGCCCTGGCCGACACAGCGAACAGCCGCATCCTCCTCCTGCCGCTCCTCGACGGGCCGGCGGAGGTCGCCAGGCCCACGGTCATTCCCGTCGAGGGCGCCGCGCCCCGCGCCCTCACCTTCGGGCGAGGGGGGCGGCTCTACGTCGTCTGCGGCCAGGAGGTGCGCGGCTACGACCCTCGCGGCCGGCAGTTCGGCTCCTTCACCGCCGGCCTCATCCGCGTGACCATCAGCGTGGTCTTCACGCCCGGCGGCCTCGCGCTCGACGCAGGGGGCAACGTGGCCGTCGTGGACCAGCACACCGCGCGCGTGTTCGTCACGAACCGCGACCTGCTCACGCCTTCGCCCGAGCTGCGCCTCGACCCCCGCGACCCCACGACGGCGGTCCTCGAGTGGCAGAGCCCCTCGCCTCAGCCCACGCTGGTGGACTACGGGCAGAGCGATGACTACGGCCTCCAGTTCAGCGACCCGACGCCGACGACCCGCCACCGCGCCGTGCTGCGCGGCCTCGAGCCCTCTACGCGCTACTGCTACCGCATCCGCAAGCCCTTCGAAATGGTGCCCGAAGCCTCGAAGCCCGTGCCCGGCTTCTCGCTCCGCCACCAGAAGAAGCACCACCAGCGGCTCTTCGAGGGCAATGTCTCGCGCAACTACACCTTCGCCGCTCTGCCCCAGGCGGGCAAGACCGATTGGGCGGCGCTCCCCACGCTCGTGCTGGTCTACAAGAACGTGAAGTTCCCCGCCGACAAGGACGGCAAGCAGCCGCCGAACCGCGTGATTGACGAGGCGGATATCGCCACCCTCAAGAGCGAGATGGAGACGTATCGCGTGTGGGCCTGGCGCCAGAGCGGCTGCAAGCTTAACCTCGACTTCACCTACGTGGTGGTGGACGCCGAACGCGACCACGCGGCCCTCGGCGACAGATCGCGAGTCGTCCTCGACGACGCCCTCAAGGGCGTGACCGCGCAGGGCAAGGACCTTCGCGCCTTCTGGAACGTGCTCGTCGTCGGCACGCACGGCTGGTACGCCCACTACCTCGACGGCCCCGTGGCCGGAACGGAGTACGAGCTGGGCGCCTGCTTCTGCGGCTTCGGCCACGGCCAGAAGCCCGGCTGGTGGTGGTTCCCCGTCCACGAGCACGGCCACCTCATCCACTCGATCTTCATGAACAGCGAGATCGAGACCTTTGCCTTCCCCGACGCACCCTGGACGATGCCCGGGCAGTTCGGCGAGGACTTCAGCTTCATGGCCGCCAACTACCGCCGGCAGGCTCCGCGCTCGTGGCTCACGCTCCGCACAACCGTCATCCAGACCAGCGCCGATGCCAACGGCAACGGCGTGCCCGACGACGATCTCCGTGTGCCCCTCGACGAGAAGCGTTTCGGCTGGACCCCCGCGATGGGCGGCGACTGCCTCACGCGCCTCATGGCGGGCATTCGCACCCCCGGCTATCCGGGCGGCACCGACTCCGATTTCGACGGCAGAATCCACAAGCTCAACGAGGGGGAGTTGCACTGGATCAACCGCCGCATTCCCCGGGGCAACATCACCCTCGACGGCAAGCTGGCGAAGGGCGAGTGGCGGGAGCTCTACTCGCTCCCCAACCTCACGACGCCCCCCGCGCACCGCGGCCTGAAGGCCCGCCTCTTCGTGGCGTGGGATGCCGCCCACTACTACTTCGCCATCCAGAGCGACAAGCCGGTGATCGCCGGCTTCGACCTCGACGGCGCCAACGACGGCTGGTTCCACGGCCGCGACAACCTGCGTTTCTCGGTGCGCCCGCCGATGGCCGGGCGCCCGCTCGAGGCCAGCGGCGCCATCTGGGACTTCCTCGGCAACAAGATCAACATCCACAACGGCCAGCACTGGTATCGCGAGGCCTACAAGCCCGGCGACATCCGGGCAGCCGTGGGGGAACAGGACGGCTGGCACGTGATCGAGTGCGCCGTGCCCGCGCGGCCCGAGATCGGCATCGCTCCCGGCCGTCGCGCCCGCTTCGCCCTTCGAGCCTACCTGTGGTGGGACCAGCCCGACGCCCCCATCCCGCAGACCAGCTTCCTCGACGGCGAGTCCTTCGTCTACGACCTCGAGTGCGCCGCCCCCTGGCCCTGGTAGCCGCGGCCAGGCGTCGCCCCGTGCCGCTGCATACCGTGTCATGCTGAGCGGAGCCCGCCTCCTGGCGGGCGAAGTCGAAGCATCTCTCAGGGGAGAGACCGATCCCAACGCGCGACACCTCCCAGGGCTGGCCACACTGAGAGATCCTTCGCTCCGTTGCACTCCGCTCAGGATGACATGTTCGGGGTCTCGCGCCTGACGAGAAACGCGGGCTATCGCAAGTGCTTGAGGATGAACTCGACGGCGGGCGTCGGGTCGTCGAGGCCATGCGGGTGGTGGCCCAGGCCCTTCTTGATGTGGAGGACGACCGGGCCGCCGAGCTTCTGATAACGCTCGTAGACGATAGCGCCGTTCTCCTCGAAGGGCACCACGTCGTCGGCATCGCCGCAGAGGAGATAGAGCGGCACCTTGGCCTTGGCGAGCGGTTCCAGGTTGTCAATCGGGTTCTTCTGGTAGGCCAGGGCCTCCGCCTCGGACGCGAAGTGGTAGTCGGCGAGCAGCTTCTTCCAGTCGCCGGGGCTGCCTTTGCCGCGCCCTTTGCCGCCGGGCCAGCTCTTGAAGTCGAGCACGGCGTTGTCGGCGAGGATGGCGCCCACCTTGTCGGTGTTGTCCGCCGCCCAGTTGAAGCAGTAAAGTCCCCCGCGGCTTAGCCCCTCGAGCACGGGCTTGCGCGAGAGGCCGTACTTCTCAGTCATCTCGCGGTAAAGCACGTCCCAGTGCTTCAAGGCGTCGGGGCAGCCGAAGGTGTTGCCTACGCCGATGTAGACCAGGTGGAAGCCCTGGGCCAGGAGCGCCAGGTCAATCTGCGGGAAGGCGTCGAAGAACTCCGCCCTCCACACCCACGGCTTGCCCGCGGCCGCCTGCTTGGGCGCGACCACAATGGCCGGGCAGCCGTCCACCTGGAAGTCGTAGCGGGCATAGCCGCGATACTCGGATCGCCGCCCCGGCAGAGGAGCCGCAGGAGCCTGCTCTCCGCGCGCCGAGGGCAAGGTCTCCGCCGTGCACAGGGCCACCGCTAGGAGGGCCAGAGCGACAAGCCACGTTTCCGAGTGCATTGTGGGTTCTCCTCTCGCGGCATTATGCGGATCACGCGGGTCACGTCAAGGGCCAGCGGCCGGGCGCCTGGCGCGGCGCCCGTGAGGGGCTATGGGATCATTCGGTCGCTTCTTTGACATCGTGCGGACCCTGGGCTAGTCTTACTCTTGGCAACTGGGGGCCTTGGGTGAACGGGCGCGTGCCAGATGCTCACGCCCCCAGCGGGGCAGGAAGGCATGCCCCATGCCCAGTCGAGCGACTCTCTGCCTGGCATTGCTGATCGGCTTGCCGGCCGGCGTTGGTGTGCATGGCGGGGTCTCGGGTACCGCACACGATTTCGCGGCCAACGGCCGCGCGGGGGGAGGCGGCTGCGCGGTCTGCCACGTTTCGCACAGCGCGGGCGAGCACGCAGGAGCGCCCGCCTGGATGAGCCGTCGCGGCAACATGATCTATACGCTCTACACCAGCCCTACGATGAACGCGGTGCCGACGCAGCCGACGCACTATGGCTCGAAGCTCTGCCTGAGCTGCCACGATGGGGTCACCGCGCTCGACACCTTTGGGGGACAGGCCGGCTCCCCGTTCGTCAGCGGCAGGGCCCGCCTCGGCATTGATCTGCGCGCGACTCACCCCATCGGGATCGTCTATGACGCCGCTCTGGCGCGCGCCGACGGCGGCCTTTTCGACCCTGATTCGCGGCGCCTCGCCACGGGCGAGACGATCACGCGAGGGATGCTCTTCGGCACCGGGAACCTCGAGTGCGCCTCGTGCCACGACGTGCACAACCGCTACGGGAACCCGAAGCTCCTGAGGATACGCAACGACGGCAGCGCCCTGTGCCGCACGTGCCACAACCTGTAGGCGCTGCCCTCGGCGGGCCGTCGCCCAGCCCTCGCGCTACGGCCACATTCCCTTGAGCGCCTCGACCGTGCGCTCGACGAGGAGGCGGCCGCCCTCGGGGCCGACGATGTTGCTCATGATCTCGGCGCTGTAGTGGCCCCCCGCTACGCCGCGCTCGGTGGGCAGATAGCCCACGCTGTCGCAGGCCGTCTGCACGACGAACGTCTGCTCGGCCGGGCTGCGGGCCTTCATGCGCAAGCCGTAGTCAATGTAGAGCTCGAACGGGTTCGTGGCGAACGCGATGTCGCCGAGGCGCATCGTGTGGATTTCGGTCTGATAGACGTTCTGCTCCTCCTGGATCTCGAATCGGGCAATGATGTTCTTCCGGATCCGCCACCAGATGTAGTCGGGGCCGTCGAGCCTGGCGCCGCCCTTGGCCTCCAACTCCTCGTAGCCCTTCTTCGCCGCCTCGTATTCCTGCTGCGTGACCTTGCGGACGGGGAGCGGGATCATCTGCATCTTGTGGGTGAAGGGCAGCTCGGTGCGGATGTCGGTCTTGGCCAGCTCCAACCCGTCGGCAACGGCCGCTGCGATGCGCCGGCCGATCTCCTGGCGTGGGGTGAGGTTCCCCCTTCGTTTCCGCATCGTGGCCTCGGCCTGCTTGCGGAAGAGGAGATGGGGCGACTGGTCGCCCGCGGCGCTGCTCTGGGGCAGGATGAACAGCCCCTCGCCATGCTTCTTGCGCAGTTCGACCCGCGCGTCGTGCCAGAAGTCGGCCGACACATAGTCGGCGTTCTCCACTTCCTGCGACGTGCAGGCCAGGTTCACCACCACGCCCGTGAGCTTCCCCTCGGCGTTCCACGTGAAGAGCAGCTCCACGCCCGGGTCGAACGTGCTCTCGAAGGTGTCGAAGTCGGGCCTGTCGGTCGGCCCGTACATGAGCGAGCGGCCGGTGGAGTAGTGGGCGCGGCGGTTGTGGCCCACGACGGCGTAGGCGAGCGACCAGCTCACGCCCCCGGGCTGGCGGGCCTGCCAGGCCGCGGCCACGGCGTCGGCCACGCGCGCGGCGAACAGCTCGCTGTAGTCGCGCGGCTGCATCACGCCCTTCTCGGGCACGCGGTAGACGAAGGTGGCCATCAAGTCGTGCGGATGCGTGTTCTCCTCCCGCGCGTCCGCCAGCACGGGGGCCGTGTGGGTGTGCGTGGTGTTGAGGAGGATCTTGTTCGGGTCCAGATCGGGCACACGCGGCTTCACCAGGGCGCGCACCCGCTCGAGGTCCAGGCGGCGGATGCACACGACGTCGGCCGAGACGAGCACGGCCTGGTCGAGCACGCCGGCGTCGTCGCGCGCCTCGAGGGCGAGCGCGGTGGCCGAGAGCGGGTCGTTCACCCGCTTCGAGATGCGGGTGTTGAACTGCCCGCAGAGCGCCACGGGCTCGGGCGGCGTGATGTCGGCGCTGGCCCAGCCGAGCGCGAGTTTGCCCGCCCGAGGCCGCGCGGCAGGTTCGGCGGCTGCGGCCACACAGGCGAGCATCCCCAGACACCACAGCAGGGCGGCTCCGTCGGTCGGGGTCATGCGGGTCTCCTTTCCCGTTACGGCTCTCCGATGGCCTGTTTGACCGCTTGCGCGAGGGTCTCCAGCTCCGCCGTGCCGACGCCGTCGCGCGCCTTGGCCAGGGCCTCGGTCGCGCGGATGAGGGCGTCGCGCCGCGCCCGCACGCCGCTGCCGCGGGGGAACACGTCCATCCGCCACACGCCTTCGAGCCGCAGCATCAGCGGCTCGGCGTCGGGCGAGAGCTGCACGCGGGCCTCGTTGCCCTGGACGGTGATCTGCGCCGTGGCGGCGACCTCGTCGTCCCGCGGCCACACGAAGGCCGCGAACTGCGCGGGGGCCGCCTGGAGGCTCACAAACGTGTCCCAGGCGTTCTTCCCGTAGTGCTTGCGGAGCGCGTCGCGGAGGGCCTGGGCGGCCTGGACATAGCCGAACAGCGCCTCGCCGGCCGCCCTGGAGTCGCTGCTGTGAACCGCGAGACACTCGAGGAACCTGGCCTTGTCGCCTTCGGCCAGCGCGCGTTGGGCCTTCTGGAGCAGCGCCTGCGGCGTGCCTTGGCCCGCGGGCGGCACCCCGCCGCCCCCGCGCAGCACCCGCAGCACCACGAACACGCCCAGCACCATCAACGCCACGATGACGAGCCACGAGTACCTTCGCGCCACGGCCGGCTCCTCCTGAGTTGCGTGCCGCTGCGGATGGTACACCACGGGCCGCGCGCCGTCAAGCCGGGGGCGCGCATTGCATTCGCGGCCTGTCCCTGTATACTCACGGCATGGCCCTGACGCTCTCTGCCTTGTTCTCCCTCGCCGCAGCCGCCGGCACGGGGAAGCCGCCCATGCTCGACCTCCCGGAGGCGGGTCTTGCGCGCGCCTGTGAGCGGGCCGCCCACCAGAACGTCCTGGCGGCGGTCAATCCCGACGTCTTCCCCGGCTACTGGTCGGTGTGCGCCGACGGGCAGGGCTTCGGCTATGGCAACACGTATCCGTCGCTCGACGGCCACCAGATGACCGATGCGCTCTTGTGGCTCGGTCAGGCCGACACCGTGAAGGCCAACTGCGCCTACGTGCGCTCGTTCCAGCGGCCCAACGGCCAATTACCCCTGGCCATTCTGCCGGGCCTCGCGGGCAAGTGCATCGGCAACAACACGCCCGTGGACCCCAACGGCGGCCTGTATCGGCACTGGGTGCCCGGCGACCCGCTGCGCGCGCTGGCCGGGCCGACTTACATCCAAAACGCCGATGTGATCTTCCGCTTCACCCAGGACCGCGAGTGGCTGGCCGCACAACTCCCCTCGGTGAATCTGGCTGCGGACTACCTCGCCACGCTCGTGACCGCCGAGGGCGCGGTCGGCGGAGCAGGCTACTACGTCGAGCGCCCGACCCGGGTCGAGTATGACGGCGTGGCGCAGTGCCACGCTGCCGACGCTTTCCGGCGCGTGGCCGAACTGAACCGCCTGGTTGGCAAGCCCGAGGCGGCGAAGCGCTATGATGAGCTGGCTCAGCGCATCGCGGAGCACTTCCGCACCCGCTTCTGGGTCAAGGACCGCTTCGCCGAATACATCCACCCCGCCCGCGGCCTCATTACCAGCCACGGGCTGACCGACACCGACTGGGCCGCCATCGCCCTCGGCCTCGCCAGCCCGGAGCAGACCGCCATCCTCTGGCCGCAACTGAAGGACGAGAAGGGGTTCGACTACGGCGGCATGCCCGCGGGCATCGCCACCCGGCCCGAAGCCTATGAGCCGTGGGAGTTCACCCACCCCGACCGCCAGGACCTCGCGGCGATGGGGCGCGTCTGGTATCTCGAGTGCCAGGCCCGTGCGCGGATGGGCGACGCCGATGGCCTCCTCGCCAGCCTCCGCAAGGTCTGCACCGAGGGCGAGAAGCACGGCTACTTCTGGCGCGAGCGTTACAACGCCCAGGGCGGCTTCGGCGCCGAGAAGTACTGCGAATACCCTGCCAACCTCATCCGCATCGTCCAGCGCTACCTCCTTGGCGTCGAGCACCGCCTCGACGGCGCCCTCGTCGTCGCGCCCACCGTGCCCGAGGCATTCTGGGCGGCCGGCTTCGGCCAGACCCTGACATTTCGTGGCCGCATCCTCTCTTACCGCATGCAGTGCGACGGCATCACAGGCGAGTACCGCGGCGACGGCCCGCAGCGCGTGTCAGTGCGGTTTCGCGCGAAAGCGTCACAATCCCCTCCCCACGCCGAGATTGACGGCCGTCCCGCGCCTGTCGCACGACAAGGCGAGTTCGCCGCCATCACCCTGCCGCCCGCCCCCGCGGGCCAGCCGTGCCGCTTCGCAATCGGTGCCCCTGCGACACCTTGACTCCCGGGCGGCTAGCGGCTATGCTGCGTGGCAATGACCAGAGCAGCCATCTTCAAACAGTATGTGGAGGCCCTCGGCGCCGTCGCCGCGACAGGCGACGCCCGCGAGGAGAGCTTCTACCCCGCACTGCGTGACATGCTGAAGAACGTGGCCAACGCCACCGGCCGCTCTCACGTCCACGTCACCGTTCAGCCCCGGCCCACCAACGCGGGGAACCCAGACTTCCGCGTGTGGAACGGCGCCGACGCCATCACGGGCTACGTCGAGGCCAAGGCGCCCACCCAGACCAATCTCTATGACATCGAGAACTCTGAGCAACTCCGCCGCTACCGCGACACCTTTCCCAACCTCCTACTGACCAACTTCACCGAGTTCCGCCTTTACCGCAACGGCCAGCACATCCAAACCGTCCATGCCGCCAGCCCGAACATCCTCAACGACCTGCACGCCGCGCCTCCCATCGAGCGGCCCGACGAGCTCTGGGCGCTGCTTGACCAATTCCTTGACTTCACCCTCCCCAAAGCAACCACCGCCGACGAGCTCGCCACCCAGCTCGCCAGGCGCACCCGCTTCCTGCGTCAGGTCCTCGCGCAGCAGCTCGCCCAGAAGGATGAGCCAGCCGACGGCGGGCTTGCAGGCTTCTATGAGGCTTTCAAGAAGTTCCTCATCGCCGACCTCACCCACGACCAGTTCGCCGACCTCTACGCCCAGACGATCACCTATGGCCTCTTCGCCGCCCGCACCCGCACCACCGCTGCCTTCTCCCGCCGCAGCGCCTACGACCACATCCCACACACCATTGGCGTCCTGCGCGACGTCTTCCGCTTCATCTCCCTTGAGGAGCTTCCGCCACACATAGAGTGGATTGTTGACGACATCGCCGAGGTCCTGGCCCGCGCCGATGCCTCCGGCGTCCTGAACCGCTACTACCGCGAGCACCAGGGCGCCGACCCGATCGTCTACTTCTACGAGCCCTTCCTCGCCCAGTACAACCCCGAGGAGCGCGAGCGCCGCGGCGTCTACTACACCCCGCCAGAGGTCGTCTCCTACATCGTCCGCTCCGTCAACCAGCTTCTCAAGGACGAGTTCCGCCTGCCCGACGGCCTGGCCGACCCGCGTGTCACTCTCCTTGACCCCGCCGCCGGCACCATGAGCTTCGTCGCCAAGGCCGCGGAGGTCGCCGTCAACGAGTTCGTCGCGAAATACGGCACGGGAAAACGCGAGGACTTCATCCGCGACCACATCCTCCGGAGCTTCTACGCCTTCGAGCTGATGATGGCGCCCTACGCCATCGGGCACCTCAAGATGGGCTTCTTCCTTGAAGAGCTCGGCCACCGCCTCGCCGACGACGAGCGCGTGAAGTTCTACCTTACCAACACCCTGGACATGGAAGAGCTCGCCCAGACCGAGATGCCCTTCTACCGCGCCCTCTCCCACGAATCCCGCGAGGCCGCCAAGGTCAAGAAACAGCAACCCATCCTGGTGATCCTGGGCAATCCCCCCTACTCCGGCCACTCCTGCAACCAGGGCGACTGGATTCGCCGCCTCATTGAAGACTACAAGCAGGTGGACGGAAAGCCACTCGGCGAGAAGAACCCAAAATGGCTCCAGGACGACTACGTGAAGTTCCTGCGCTTCGCCCAGTGGAAGATCGAGCAGGCCGGCCGCGGCATCGTGGCCATGATCACCAACCACTCCTGGCTCGACAACCCCACCTTCCGCGGCATGCGCCAGAGCCTCATGCGCACCTTCGACGACATCTACGTCCTGGACCTCCACGGCAACACGCTCAAGCGCGAAGCCTGCCCCGATGGCTCCAGGGACGAAAATGTCTTTGACATCCGCCAAGGCGTGGCCATATCCTTCATGATCAAGAAGGGCTGAGCAATGGACACAATGGACAAGATGGACGGCATCGCCCCGCCCGCGTCCATATTGTCCATTCTGTCCATCTTGTCCATCCCTCTTCGGAGGCCCCTCCAATGAGGCCGCCCCCCTCGCCCGACCTCATCCTCCCTCCCCACGGCGGCTACCGCCGCCTCAAGAGCTTCCAGGTGGCTCGGCTCATCTACGACATCACCGTTCGATTCTGCCAGCGCTACATCCCCGTGGGCAGCCGCACCGACGACCAGATGGTCCAGGCCGCACGCTCAGGCGCCCAGAACATCGCCGAAGGCAGCATGGCCTCCGCCACATCGTCCAAAATGGAGATGAAGCTCACCAACGTCGCACGTGCCAGCCTTGAAGAGCTCCGCCGCGACTACGAAGACTACCTCCGCCAGCACAGCCTCCCGCTCTGGAACCCACGCGACCCGCGGCTCACCCAGCTCATCGCCCTCCGCCCCACCACCGCCGACCACGTGGCCCAGTGGGCCAAGTCCATCAAACACGGCCACCAGTCCATTCCGTCCATTATGTCCATCTCTTACCCCGAAATCGCCGCCAATGGCGCCCTCGCCCTCATCACCGTCGCCTCAAGCCTCTTGCGGCGCCAGCTCGCCGCTCAGGCCCGAGCATTCCTTCGTACCGGCGGCTTCACCGAGCGCCTCCACCGCACCCGCCTTGCAGCCCGAAGAAGCAAGGAGCCGCGCTCGTGAGTGCCAAGCACTCCACAATCCACCACGCCCACTTCTGGGGCACCCGAGAGGCCAAGGCCGCCTGGCTCAACGCACACGACATCCGCACCACCGAATGGCGCAAACTCCGCCCAAGCCCAAGCCTCTATCTCTTCGTCCCACGCGACGAGCGCCTCGCCCACATCTACGAAGCGTTCCCCTCGCTGCCCAAGCTCTTCCCCACGAACAGCGTCGGCATCGTCACCGCTCGCGACCACCTCACCATCCACTGGACCCCCGAGGATGCCTGGCGCACCGTCCTCGCCTTCTCACGCATGGACCCCGAGCTCGCCCGCACTGGCTACAAGCTGGGCAAGGATGTGCGCGACTGGAAGGTCGCCTGGGCGCAGAAAGACCTCCTTGATTCCGGGCCATCCCGCGACAACATCGTCCCAATCCTCTACCGCCCCTTTGACATCCGCTACACCTACTACACCGGCAAGTCCAGCGGCTTCCATTGCAGACCCCGCCCCGAAGTCATGCGCCACATGCTCCAGAACAACCTGGCATTGCTCGCTCCAAGGCGGGTGGAACATATCGGGGAATGGCAACACACATTCGTCTGCACAGCTTTGTCAGATCATGTGGCAGTCTCGCTCAAGACCATTGATTACCATTTCCCGCTCTACGCATGGCCTGGTGCGCTGGACCGTGACATGTTCGCTCACCCTGATCCCTCGCATCGCCAGGCGAATCTTCACAAGGGCCTTCTGCCGGCGCTGGCCGGGGCGTTTGGGCGCGAGGCGGAGCCGGAGGAGGTGTTCAACTACATCTACGGCGTGCTGTACGCGCCCACGTACCGCGAGCGGTATGCGGAGTTCCTGCGGGTTGACTTCCCCCGGGTGCCGTTCACGCGCGACGCGGAGCTTCTCGGCAAAGTGGCAGCCCTCGGCGGCCGCCTCGTGGAGCTTCACCTCTTGCGCTCGCCCGAACTTCACCCGCCCTCCGCCCGCTTTGAGGGCAAGGGCGACAGCAAGGTGGCCAAGGGCGCAAAGGCCGGCGTCCGCTATGACCCCCAAGCCCAGCGGGTCTACATCAACGCCACGCAACACTTCGCCCCCGTGCCCCAGGAGGTGTGGGACTACCGCGTTGGGGGCTACCAGGTGTGCGAGAAGTGGCTCAAGGACCGCCGCGAGCGCACGCTGAGCGTGGAGGAAATCAGGACCTACTGCCGCATCGTGACAGCGCTGGGGAAGACCATTGGGATTCAGCAGGCCCTGGACGAGCTGTATCCCGCCATCGAGGAGAGCCTGCTGTCCCTCGACCTCGGCTCCTGATCCAGGAGGACTTGCCATGCGAAGCGGGCTCGCGATCATCGTGCGCGCGGCTGCGGTGCTGATTTCATTAGGGGGAACAGGTGTGGACGCGGGCGAGACGCTTTACAACGGGATTATGTTGCCAAGCCCCTGGCCGCCGAGGGTGGAGAAGCTGACGAATGAGCCGATGAAGCCGCCTTACCTCACCTCGCCACCTGCGGTCATCCCAATTGACGTCGGGCGGCAGCTCTTCGTGGACGACTTCCTGATTGAGAAGACGGACCTTAAGCGCACGTTCCACCTGGCCGAGCTGCACCCCGCCAATCCTGTGCTCAAGCCCGACACAGAGTGGGAGACCTCGACGAAGCGCGACCCGACGGCGATGGTCTTCAGCGACGGCGTCTGGTTCGATCCCGCCGACAAGTTGTTCAAGATGTGGTACATGGGCGGCTACGTGAAGGGCACCTGCTACGCGACCTCGAAGGACGGCATCCAGTGGGAGAAGCCGGCCCTCGACGTGAAACCCGGCACCAACGTCGTGCAGGAAGGCTGGCGCGACTCCTCGACCACCTGGCTCGACCTCGAGGAGAAAGACCCCGCGAAACGCTGGAAGATATTCGTCGTCCAGTCCCACGAGAAGAAGTGGAAGCTCTCGGTGCACTTCTCGCCCGACGGCATCCACTGGGGCGAGCGGGTGGCTTGGAGCACGCCCGTGGGCGACCGCACGACGGTGTTCTACAACCCGTTCAGAAGGGTGTGGGTCTACGGCATCCGCAGCGGCATGCTCACCCGCTCGCGCTTCTACCGCGAACACCCCGACGCGCTAGCGGGCGCCACGTGGACGCCCGAGGAGGCCGTGCCCTGGGTGGGCGCCGACACGGACGACCCGCCCCGCGACGACCTGAAGATTCAGCCGCAACTCTACAACCTCGATGCCGTGGCCTACGAGAGCCTGATGCTCGGCCTCTTCACCATCTGGCCCGGTCAGCCGAAGGACCGCGCGAAGCCGAACTACGTGTGCCTCGGCTTCAGCCGCGACGGCTTCCACTGGAGCCGGCCCGACCACCGCCCCTTCATCGGCGTTTCCGAGAAGTACGGCGACTGGAACTGGGGGAACGTGCAGTCGGCGGGCGGCGGCTGCCTGGTCGTGGGCGACAGGCTCTACTTCTACTTCAGCGCCCGCGCGGGCATCCAGGGCTCCACCGCCTCGGGGGTGTGCACCACGGGCCTGGCCACGCTGCGGCGCGACGGCTTCGCCTCGATGGACGGCACGGGCACTCTTACCACCCGCCTCGTGCGCTTCAAGGGCAAGCACCTCTTCGTCAACTCCGCCGGCGAGCTGCAAGCCGAGGTGCTGGGCGAGGACGGCCAACCCATCGCCCCCTTCACTCGCGATGCCTGCACTGTGGGCGGGGCGTCTGTGCCCCGCGACTCCACCTGCCAACCCATCCGCTGGAAGGGTGCAGACGACTTGGCCGCGGTCGCAGGCAAGCCTGTCCGCTTCCGATTCCATCTGAAGGACGCGCGGCTCTACGCTTTCTGGGTCAGCCCCGACGCCTCAGGGGCCAGCCACGGCTACGTGGCCGCGGGCGGCCCGGGCTTCACCGGCCCCACCGATACCGTCGGCCTGGGCGCGCGCTAACAATCCTACGCCGTCGCGCACCATGTAGATCGTGAGGGGCGGTACGTCAAGCAGTTCGAAAGGAGCAACGCGATGGGAAGGCAGATGTTCGTTGCCGTCCTGGTTCTCGGGGCGGCTCTGGTCAGCAACGTGTGGGCAGGCGGCAAGCGCGAGAAGGTGCCGGCGAAGGAGGCTAACGGCATCCTCGTGTCGGCCACGCTCGACGGCGCGACCATCAAGTGGAAGCTCGCCCTCGACAACGAGGGCGAGAAGGTGCTCGACATGGCCTCGCCCGTCGCCGTCCAGTACATCGAGAAGAACGGCCAGATGCTCGCCCGCAGGGTCGGCCCGCCTCCCAAGCCCGGGCGCGAGGGCAAGGGCAAGCTCCTCACGGCCCAGGGCGCGTTCGTGAAGGGCGAGGTTCAGGGCAAGAGGTTTGCCATCACCCTCAAGATCGGCGAGGGCGAGAAGGCGACCGAGCAGACCTTCCTGCTGCCCTCCGAGGTCACGGTCAGCTACCAGGAGGGCCCCCCTCTCACGGCGCTCGCCATCGAGGCGACCCGCAAGGCCGACAAGGCGGAGAAGCCGGCGAAGCCCGGCGGCAACAAGGCAGGCAAGGAGGCCGGCGTCAAGCCGCCTGAGAATCTGTGAGGCGCCGCCTCCTGAGCCCGGCCGGCCGCTACGGGCCAATAGCCTTGAGGAATGCGCCCAGTTCGTCTTCGACCCGCCGCAGCGTGACTTGCATACCGAGAGCCAGCGGCGCCATCTTGCGCCAACGCAACTCGAAGGTGTAGGCGTGCCGGAAGACGTGGCGGAAGTCCATGTATTCTTGGAGCGTCTCGTTGAGGGCCTCCGAGAGGACTGCGGGGCGTTTCGAGCTGGCCTTGGTCATGCTCTCCAGTAACTCCGTGTGCCAGAACTCGCCATGGGGCGCGCCGCCATCCATCTCCACGGCTACCCGTTTGAGCAGGCGCTCGATGCCGGAGTAGAACGAGTGCAGGATCGCTGCGAGTGCCGGGACCTCGTCCACACCTGGTTCCCGGCGCTGCGCGTTCGACAATAGCTCATGATGGGCAGCAAGAAGGCACCGGAGTTGCTCGAGGTCCGTGGCCACCTGCTTCCTGAGGCTATCCCACACGCTGTAGCTCCCCTTCGTCCCTGAGGTAGCGGGTGAACGGGTTCTCCTCGTCGAGATCCACGAGGTCGAGGGGGCGGCGAAGGATGCGGCGCGCGGCCCCCATCGCCTTGAAAAACACCTCGGGCGGCAGACCGCTCACTGCGAGGTCAACATCCGAGCCCTCGCCCGCGGTGGCCTTGAGAATCGAGCCGAACAGATACACTTCACGCGCCCCGGCAGCTTTGAGTGCCTGCGCGGCCTCCCGGATTCGCGCGTCCATCTCACTGGCCATATCCGCACTCCTGGTTGAGGGCTGTCGCGGCGGCCGCTCCCCCCACGCTATAGGATAGGCCAGCGGCGGCCCGCTGTCAACGATTTGCAATGGAAGCGCCATTCTGGTACTGTAACGCCTCGCAGACTGCTCGAAATCGCCCTCACCGCCCCCGAGGAGCAGGAATGCCTGAGCCGTTCCCGAATCACCTCATCAGCATCCCCAACAGCGTGGTGAGCTTCAAGCACTACTTCCTGGTGCACGATCAGCGCTTCGGCCGCACGGCCATCTACCTGGGCATCCTGGCCGTACTCGTGACGGCGCTGAGCCTGGGCCTGGGCATCCTGGGCTACGCCCGCGAGGCGCCCAAGATCGAGGCCCGCCAGGCCAAGGGCATCGAGGAGAAGCTGGCGGCCGTGACGTTCCAAGGCGGCAGGGCCGCCTCGCAGGCCGCCCAGCCGATGGTTCTGTACGAAGACTATGAGACTCTCGGCGGCCGGGCCGAGCGCACCGAGGAGGGCAAGGCACCCGAGACCCGCAAGGCGCGCACCTTGCTCGTCGTGCTCGACACCACGGGCAAGATCACCACGCCCGAAGCCCTGGCGGCCTTTGCCGGCTGCCCCGAGCCGAAGCGGATCATCCTCCTCGGCCCGAAGTCGATCCTCTCCGCCGAGCCCCAGACCCCGCAGCAGGAGCAGGCGCCCAAGCCAGAGCCCTATACCAAGGAGAAGCTCGAGGAGCTGCGCAAGCTCCTCGAGGAAAAGGGCGCCAAGCTGCCCGAGATCACCCTCGATGAGGTCGGCACCGCGAAGTTCACCCTCGAGGCCGGCAAGGTCCACCTCATCGTGTACACGCCCGACCTGATGGTGCTGGTCGACACGACGGACAAGGGCCTCTCGCCCCTCCAGGCCCGCTGGGTGCTGGCCCAGGAGCGGCCCGAGACGCAGACGCCGGAGTTCCTCGCCCTCATCACTGCCACGGAGGCCGTGCTCAAGGCGCACTATGAGAAGGCCCCCAGGATGCTCGACTTCCAGGCCCTTGGCGACCTGACGGCAGTCTCGGTGAGCCGCTGGATCGCCGCCTCCGCGCGTCGGGCACGCCATGACCTCATCCTTCAGGTGCTGCCGTCCAACGCCGTCAAGATGCTCTTCTACCTGGCCTTCGAGGTGCTGGTGGTGGCTCTCATCTGCTCGGCCGCGGGCCTTCTCGTGAGCGGCGTGCTGCGCGCCGGCATCCCCTACAGCCAGATCCTCACCATGGCCGTCTACGCCATGACCCCGGCGCGGCTTCTCCTGCCGATCTTCGTGGCGCTGGCGGGCCTCCAGGACGATTGGGTGGCGGCCCTGCCCTTCGTTGTCGGCGCCGGCTACACGGCCATGGCCGTGTACCGCACTGCCCGCGAACTGGGCGGCACGGGCCCCTTCGTTGCCCCTGCCCCGAAGCTGTAACAGGCGGCGCGCGGCCCGTCCTATCTGTCCCATCGGTGCTATTGGCGGTTGACAAACCACCCCGGCTGCGCCATGCTCTACCCGTCCAAAGCGGTGTCAGGTGTCAGGTGTTGGGGGTGAGGAGCCAAACGACCACGGTCCTGGGCTTCTCCCTCGTACCCCAACACCTGTCACCCAACACTTGACATCGCCTCTCTCCGCCCGGAACCCTCTAGCTGAGAGGAACTGCTATGGGTATCGCTGTGAGCCGCCGCGAGTTCCTTGCCGCCTCCGCCGCGGGTGTGGGGCTGGCTGCCGCAGCCGGCCGGGCCGCCGAGGCGCCGGCCTTCAAGACGAAGCTCCACAAGGCCGTGATCCACGGCTATCCCACCGAGGCGTCGCTCAAGCCCATCAAGGATGCCGGCTTCGAGGGCATCGAGTGCGGCGACTGGAACAAGTCGCCCGACGAGGCGGCGAAGGCCCGCGAGGCGGCCGAGAAGGTCGGCCTGCGCATCCACTCCGTGATGCGCGCGTGGGTGAACTTCAACAACCCCGCGAGCGTAGAGGGCGACATCAAGAGCGTGGAGACGGCGCTCAGGGCCGCTCAAGGCTACGGCGCCGACGCCATCCTGCTCGTGCCCTGCCGCATCGGGGGCGCCGCCCCGCAGGCCTGGGAGTTCGACATCCGGTTCGACGAGAAGACCGGCCACATCACCCAGGTGGTCGCGGGCGACAACGAAAAGTACAAGGCCTATATCGAGGCGCACAACAAGGCGTCCGACGACTCGATTGCGGCGCTCAAGAAGCTCATCCCCGTGGCCGAGCAGACCAAGGTCGTCATTGCCCTCGAGAACGTGTGGAACAACCTGTGGGTCAAGCCGGCCATCTTCAAGTGGTTCGTGGCCTCGTTCCAGAGCCCGTGGATCGGCGCCTACTTCGACATCGGGAACCACGTGAAGTACGCCCCGCCCGAGGAGTGGCTGCGCGCGCTGGGGCCGCTCACGGTGAAGCTGCACGCCAAGGACTTCAAGCTGAACCCCGACGGCAAGGGCGGCAACTGGGCCAACATCGGCGAAGGCAGCGTCAACTGGCCGGCCGTCCGCGCCGAGGTCGAGAAGATCGGCAAGGACCTCTGGCTCACCAACGAGAGCGGCGGCTTCTCGCTCGCCGAATTCAGCCGCCGGTTCGACCTGATCAACCAGGGCAAGGACCCCGGTGAGAGGGACAAGTGAAGAGCGGTGTTCGGTGTCAGGTGTTCGGTGTTGGGGGTCAAGACAGGTAGGGCGTGCATACCTGCACGCGGAACCTGGAAGGGAGCGCGTTATGAGCATTCGCGTGAGCCGTCGTGAGTTTCTGGCCACTTGCGCCGCTGGCGCCGGGCTCGCCGCCCTGGGCCGCACCCACGCCGCGGAGTTCAAGACCAAGCTCCAGAAGGCCGTCATCCTGGGCGAGAAGAGCATGAACGACGAGACGCTCAAGAGGCTCAAGGAGGCGGGCATCGAGGGCATCGAGGCGCACACGGTGCCGGTGGACGAGGCGAAGAAGGCCCGCGACCTGGCCGAGAAGTACGGGTTGAAGATCCACTCGGTCATGCGCGGCGGGTCCGAGGCCGGCCTGCGCGCCGCTCAGGCCTACGGCGCCGACGCCGTGCTCGCCCCCGTGGGCGGCTGCGGGGCCAAGCCCATGCCCGAGCCGTGGGAGTTCGACATCCAGTTCGACGAGAAGACCGGCCACATCACCCGGCTCGTCGCGGGCGACAACGAGAAGTTCAAGGCCTACATCGAGGCCCACAACCGCTCGACCGATGGCGTCCTCGCGTCCATCAAGAAGCTCCTCCCCGTGGCCGAAGAGGTCCAGGTCGCCATCGCCCTCGAAAACGTGTGGAACAACTGGTGCGTGCGGCCCGAGTTGTACAACTGGGTGGTCGCCTCGTTCAACAGTCCGTGGGTGAAGGCCTACTTCGACGTGGGCAACCACGTGAAGTACGCGGGCATCCTGCGGGGCGACAAGGTGGAGCTCGCCTACATGCCCGAGGTGTGGATTCGCACGTTCGGCCCGCGCCTCGGCAAGATTCACGTGAAGGACTACACGATCAGCCCCGACGGCAGGACCGGCAACTGGGCTGGGATAGGGCAGGGCAGCGTGAACTGGCCCGAGGTGCGCAAGGCCCTCGACGACGTGGGCTACAACGGCTGGCTGACCGACGAGACCGGCCTCGGCTGGCCCGAACTCGCCAAGCGCCTCGACCGCATCATCGCGGGCGAGGCGCCCGTGCCGAGTGGGAAGTGAATCCCGGCCCGCGCTTGACACCTACGTATGGACGGGCTAGACTATACGTATGAGAGGAGACGCCATGGAAACCAAAGCCAAGCTGACGTTATCGGTGAAGCGGTCCACCATCATCCGTGGGAAGGAGTACGCAGCTCGCCAGCGCACCACCCTCTCTCGCCTCTGCGAGGAGTTGATAGACGAGAGGACCCGCTCCGAGCAGCCACTGTGGGCAAGCAAGTGGATGGGGAAGCTCAAGAAGGCCCACCGGCCCAATGACCCCAGGATGCGCGCGCTGGAGAGGAAGTTCGGATGATCGTGCTGGTGGACACCGATATCCTGATCGATATCGTCCTCAAGCGTATGCCCTGGGCGCTCACCAGCCGGGACTGCATGGACTACTGCCAGGCGCATGCTATCCCGACCTATGTGAGCTGGCACTCGTTGGCAACGCTCTTCTACTACGCATCGGGTGAGGGCAGGGCAGCCGCAAAGGAGGCCATCAGGGAACTGCTTCAGCACACCCGCATCGTCACCGTCGGGCACGTGGATATGGAATTCGCGCTGGACCAGGACATGCCCGATCTTGAGGACGCGATGCAGGTCGCGGCCGCGGTTGCTTGCCGCGCCACTCGCATCGTTACCCGGAACACGCGGCACTATGCCCGCTCCGTCATCCCGGCCATCACGCCAGCCGAGTTGCTCAGGGCATTCCGGGCCACGAAGGGCACCTCATGACCCGGAGGGGCCTGACTTTGGGGGCGCTCGGTTGCCTCGCCGCCCTCTCAGGCTGCGGGCCGGCGGGCTTCTGGCAAGGCCATTTCCGCGACACGCTGGCAGGGGAGAAGGCCGTGACCCGATCGCTCTCCGTCCCGCGCGAGCTGGCGATGTTCAGCGGCGACGACGGCCTGGCCCTGGCCTGGGACGATCTGCTGGAGGCCGTGCGCCGGGCCGACGTGGTCGTGGTCGGCGAGACGCACACGGTCGAGGCCGGCCACGCGGTCGAACTGGCCCTCGTGCAGGACGCGCTTGCGCGGTGGCCCGGCTCGGCCGTCTCGATGGAGATGCTCACGCGCGACCACCAGGCGACGGTGGACGGCTACCTCGCCGGCAAGGTGACCGAGGAGGAGTTCATCAAGCAGGCCGGCATCGCCGACTGGGCGGGCAAGGGCACCTGGAGGAAGTGGTTCCAACCGATTGTGGATGCCGCCCGGGCGGCGAAGGCCCGCGTGGTGGCGGCCAACACGCCGCGCAGGCACGCCGAGCTGGCCCGCAGGGAGGGCTACGAGGCCCTGCGCCGCCTGCCCGAGGCCGAACGCGGGTTCTTCGGCATCCCGGCCTGGACGGTCGGCGGCTCGTACTGGCGCCGGTTCCGCGCCGAGATGCGCCGCCACGCCGCGCCCGTGCCGCCGAAGCCGGATGCCCAGAAGCCTCCGGAGAGCCCCAAGCCCCCCGAGCCGCCGGCCCAGCCGCCCGAGCCTCCGCCCAGACCCGCCGAGGAGAAGAAGCCGGCCGAGCGCAAGCCACTCGACGCGCTTGCCATGTTCCGCGCGCAGGAGCTATGGGACGCCACGATGGCGGCCTCGGTCCTCAGGGCGGCGAAGGACGGGAAGGGGAAGGTCATTCACCTCGTCGGCGCGTTCCACAGCGACTTTGGCGGCGGCCTCGTCCAGCGCCTGCGCCGCGGCGACCCCGGCCTGACCATCCTCACGATCAGCCTGGTCCCCGCCCACTCGCGCCGCCTGCGCCGCGCGGACCGAGGCCGGGCCGACGTGGTGATCTACACTGGGGGGCAGTGACGGGGCGGCTAGGAGCCTGTCCGAGAATCCCCCGTGGGCTGCGTTGCCGGCGTCAGCGGGCTGGATGCGAAGCGCGGCGACGCAGGCGATGCCCTGGAATGCATCGCTCATTTCGATGCGACGTTGAAGTTCTTCTCCACGTGGCTGCGCACGATGATGTAGGCCCCCGGCATGGTGGGCACGTAGCTGGCGCCGAAGCTGGGGTCGGCCTCGTCCATCGCCAGCATGCACTGGGCGATGAAGCGCTGCCACTTCAGCGGCTCCTCGTCGTTGTCCAGCCCGAAGAAGGCGTTCACCCGCCCCGGGTGTTTTTCGCCGTACTGGCGCAGCTTCACGAAGAGGCCCAGGCCGATGGTGTTGGCGAAGGCGGGTACAGGGGCCGAGCCGCTCGAGGTGGTTTCGTTCTGGTCAATGGTGCCGTAGGTGAGGGGCGCGCCGCGGACCCAGAGCACCTTTTCGCTGAGGGCCCTGCCCAGGCGTGCGCCGAAGGTGCTCTCCCAGAACATGATGTGGCCGATCTTGCCCACGCCGCCGGTAAAGATCACGCCGGCCGCCTGGTCGAGGAGCAGGTTCATGTCGTGCTCGTAGGCGTGCAGGCCCTCGCCGGCGGCGAAGTGGCGGTTCTCCTCGGGGATGCGCATCGCCGGCTTGATCTTGCTGTAGAACTGCTCCTCCATGTCCTGCTTGAACGAGGTCATGTAGGGGAACTGCCGCGCGTCCACCGGCTTGCCGTCGCGGCTGGCCCACTCGTCCATCGCAAAGGGGAAGACCAGGCGCGGGTCCACGCACGTGTGGTCCACGCGGTTGAGCAGCTCGGCGATGATGGGGTAGTGGCCCATCGGTCCCACGGGCGTGACCCAGATGACCGGGCGGCCGTCGCTGGTGTGCTGGACCAGCTTGCTGAAGATGCGGATGGCGAACTTGTAGTTGTGCTGCGCCAGGTCGTCCGCGAGGTCCACCTCGAAGTCCGGGTGCCAGTGCGCCTTGCGGCGGAGCAGGTCGCTGGGTTTGAACCGGCCCTGCTGCACGGCCTGGCGCACGGCCCATACGGCGGGCGTGTACTCGGCGGCGTGGCCGCGGTAGACTTTCTTTCCGCACACGGTCTGGAGGTTTTCGCGGATGATGGCCTCGAGCTTCGCGGACGCCGCGGGGATGTTGGTCTCGACCATGGCCTGTCCTCCTCAGAGACGCGGGGCGGGGCTTGGGCAACCGCGCCCGATGATACCGCGCCGCGTGCTGCTGCGCAAGCGGTTCTTGACTTGCGCGCCCCCCGCCTATAATCGGGCAGGGGGTTCGGAGAGCCGTGCGATGGATGCCGCGCCATTCCTGGCCGCGATCGCCGAGGGGTTGGCGGCCGTGAAGCTCGAGGCGGTGCTCGTGGGCAATGCGGCGGCCGCGCGACCTCGCCGTGCTCGACCTTCTGGAGCGAACCGCCCGTGAGCGAAAGCAGAGAGAAGAGGCTTGAGCGCCTCAAGGCCGAGACCGAGAAGGCCGAGCTGGAGCAGATTCGCCGCCTGCTCGCCCTTCCGCCCGAGAAGCGCACGCACTTCCTGCGCCGCCGCACCGGCTTCGTCGGCTCCGCGCTGTGATGCGCCCCTCCGGCTCGCGCCGCCGGCGGCGCCGGCTACGCGGGGCGCCCGCCGAGCATCGCCCTGCGTGCTCCGCGCCGCCGTGGCTGGCGTTCATCTGGCCGGCCAGAGCTTGAGGCCGGGGACCTGGGAGAGTTCGCTGACGTTGCCTGTGGCCAGTGTGTGATCGTGGGCGATGCAGGCCGCGGCCAGCCACAGGTCGTGTGGGTTGATCATTGCGCCGAGCGACTCGAGGTCAGCCCACAACTGGGCGTGGAGCCGGGCCGTCGGAAGGTCGCTCGGCAGGACAGCGAACAGTTCGAGGATGCGCTCGACGAAGGCGGCCCGCCGCGCCCGCACACCGGGCGATTTGGCCCGGTGCGCGCCGTGGAGCAGTTCGCTCACTGTGATCGCCGAAATCAGGCAGTCGTCCTCGCCGTGCAGGCCGGCCACGACTGCGTCAACGTCCAGCTCCTGCCGCTCGACGCCGATGAACACGCTCGCGTCAATCAGGATCCTCACGGGTCCCTCGGCCTTTCCTACCTCCGGATGAAGCGGGTTCCAACTGGGGGCACAGCGTGTGCCACATTCACTTCATCCGGCGGAGGCGTGATGGCGGTTCTTCCGGGAGGGCTCTCCCGGGGGCCTGGCGGGCGCGCCCCGCCCATACTTGCTCAACCCTGTGTGGGGGGAAGTGAGCAAGTATGGACAGATGGGCGAGGATTGGCGATTCTCGCGGTTCCGGCCATACTCGCTCACCTGCGGGATGAGCAAGTATGGGACGGGGAGTGGCTGGCGAGCGTAAGAGATTGCCGCATATATGGTTATGGGGAAGGGCCGGCGCCGCTACGCCCGTCCCCCCGATCCCCTGTTGCCGCCGGGGCAGGAGCGTTGAGCCCTGATGGGCCTCATTTCGCCTCTTCGCCGCCGACCCGCCACTCGAGGATGCCGCCGGAGGAGTCGGGCTGGAGCTGGACTTCGAGGCGAAGTTCGGCGGCGGTGACCGGTTCGAAGGTGACTTTGTTGAAGGCGTCCTTCGCGGCGCCGTACTTTGCGTCCGCGGCGAGTTTGACCTCGCGCCAGTCGTTGCCGTCCCTGTAGAGGAGCTTCCAGGAGGCGGGGATGCGGCATTGGCCGCGGCCCGTGTCGTCGAACCAGTAGACATCGCTCCACGTGAGGGTGCGGGGCTTGGGGAACTTGTAGGCGACCCATTCGGCCGTGCCCTTGTGGTCCCACCAGGTGAAGCGCGGGATGCTTTGATCGTTGGACGCCTTGGGGAGTTGCCCGTCGCAGAGGGCGTCGGTGGTGTCGCTGTGGTTGCAGTGGGAGGCGGTGGCCACGTAGGCGGGCTGAGGCGGCTCGGCCCAGCGGTGGGCATCGGGCTTGTCGCTCACGGTGGGGAAGACGGCGATGCGGAGCCGCGCGCAGCCCATGGGGATGAGGGTGACGGTCTCGATCGGCTCGGTGGTGTAGGCGGGGCTGGGCTGGAGCGTGGCGCACAGGCCGTGGCGGTCGAAGGTCCACTGGGGTATCTTGCGGGCCTTGGCGGTGAGGGTGATGGGCGCGGCGTCGGGGGTGAAGGGCTGGAGGGGCAGCTCCTTACGGACAGAATGGACAGAGATGGACTTTTCGGGGGCTGCGGGGTCTATCTCAAGGCCATAGTTCCAGGGGGTGGTGGGGAAGACGGCGAGGGCGGGCCACTTGTCGGTGCCGCCGTAGCGCTTCCATTCTTCGCCGATCTTGAGGGAGTAGCTGAGGGGGCCGCGGTCCACCGAGACGGCGCCGCCGTGTTTGGCCCAGACGCGGACGGAGAGCTTCATGGGCAGCGTCAGTTCCAGCTTATCGCCTTCTTTCCATTCGCGCTCGATGGTGAGGAAGTGGAGCGGCTCGGCCGTGGCGTCGAGGGGGGTGCCGTTCAGGGTGAGCTTCGGCGCGGCGCACCATCGGGGGATGCGGAGGTAGAGGGGGAAGCGGACCGGCTTGGCCGCGGCGATTGTGAGGGTGACGACTTCGCCGAAGGGGTACTCTGTCGCCTCGGTGATCTTCACGGTGCCGCCCTCGCCCACTTTGGCTTCGACCTCGCAGGCGGCGTAGAGGGAGGCGGCGAGGCCGTTGTCGGGCGTGGCGAGCCAGAGTTCCTCGGCGTAGTAGGGCCAGCCCATGGCCACGTTGTGCTGGCAGCAGCGGTAGCTGTGGGGGTCGTAGCCGAACATGTTGCCGCCGTTCTGGATGCCGGGGGCGTGGTTGCGGGTGTCGAGCTGCGGCTGGTTGGCGGCGGTGAGGTAGTGGAGGCCTTTGAGGTCGGGCGTCTGCGAGGCGGGGAAGTTGTTGAAGGCGATCTCTTCGCAGCGGTCGGCCCAGAGCGGGTCGCCGGTGATCCTGGTGAGCATCTGGAAGCTGTGCATGAACTCCACGATCCCGCAGGTCTCGATGGCCTGGCGGGGGTCGGTGTAGCCCTTGCGGGCGTTCTCGTCGGCGCCCATGCCGCCGCCGGGCTGCTGGCCGAACTCGCCCATGAACTCGTCGTAGTTGCGGTAGGCGGCGAGGCGGAGCTTTGCGTCGTTCGCCTGCATCCAGTAGATGGCGGGGGCGCGGAAGCACTGGGCGAAGTTCACGTTGTGGTGGTTGGCCACGCCCTGGTCCCAGCGGGCCATGCGGCGGTGTATCTTGTCGGCGAGCTTGAGCAACTCGGCGTCGCCCGTGCGGTTGTAGAGCCAGTAGACGCTCTCGAGGTTGTCGCCGGCGCGCTGCTGCTGCCAGAAGGGGCGGAGGAAATCGTCGTCGGGCACGCTGAGCTGCCACCGGAAGTATTTGGCCATGAAGGGCAGCACGCGCGGGTCGCCCGTGGCTTCGTGGAAGGACTGGAGGCAGTTGAGGGCGAGCATGTGGGGCCAGACGTCGGGCTTGCCGCCGATGTTGGTGAGGTTGGCGCGGGGGCCGAAGTAGCCGTCGTCGCGCTGGCTGCCCAGGATGCCTTCGAGCCAGACCTTCGCCTCGGCGAGGATGCGCTCGTTGCGGAGCACGTAGCCGAGGTCGCCGAAGCCCTTGAGCCAGTAGGGCATTTCTTCCCAGGGGCTGTGGCCTTCGCCCGTGGGGCTGAGCCAGGCGTTGCCTTCCTTCTTGCACCAGTGGGCGATCTCGGTGAGGTGGCCCGTCATTCCCTCGGCCTCGAGTTCCAGCATCTGGCGCAGCTAGCCGCGGGGCGTGATGGCCCCGATGGGCAGCTTCACGAAGGGGCTGGGCGCGAGCGGCGGCTTGTTCGAGACGTAGAAGGCATTGGCCTTGTCGAGCGGCGGGGCCTTGACGCACGAGACCCTGGCCTCCTCGCCCGCCGAGGCCAGCGCCACCACGGCCAGCATCACGCCCAGTGTCAACCAGAGATTCATCGCGATGTCTCCCAGGAGGACCAGAGGGGCCTTTGGCCGGCAGATTAGCGCGGGCCCGCGTGGCTGTCAAACGCCAGCGCTTGACTCGGCTCGCGGGCCGCGTATAGTGCAGGGCGGCAGATGTTCCCGTAGCCGCGACTTGCTGCATTGGAGAACGCCATGAGCCTGCGTCGCCTGAAAGCCGCGTGGTTGATCGCCGCCTCGGCTCTGTCTGCTTTCGCGGGCGCGGAGAAGCCGCTGCGCCTGCTCGCCGAGGCGGAGGATTTCAGGGTGACCCGCGGCGAGTGGAAGGTGCTGCCCTTCCCCGAGAACTACTTCGCCTCGACCTTCGCCATTTGCTTCCTCTCGCGCATGGCTTGCCTGAGCGCGCCGGCGCAGGTGCCCGCGGGGAAGGAGGCCGTGGCCACCCAAGAGGTCGCCATTCCATACGCCGGCGAGTTCCAGGTCTTCGCCCGCTACGAGCAGCCCTACAACTTCTCGGTCGAGTTCACCCTCGAGGTCGAGCAGGGGGGCAAGACCGTCTACCGTCAGATGTTCGGCCGCCTGGAAGACCCGAAGATCTGGCCGCTCAACGGCCACAAGCGCGTGCCGATGGAGCGCTTCGGCTGGGGCGGCACCGACAATATCGTGTGGCAGGTGAAGGATGCGGTGAAACTCGCCGCCGGCCCGGCCACCCTTCGCCTGATCGCCGGGCCGCAACTCGACTCGGCAGGCGGGGCGGCTCTGCCCCGCAAGATGGCCGCCGAGCGGCACGTGGACGTCGTGTGCCTCACCAACGACACCGAGGGCCTCGAAGCCCAGAAGAAGACCAGCTACCTTGAACTCGACGGCTGGCTCGTCCAGGATGGCGACCTGTTCGTGCGCTTCCGCAACCCGAAGGACGGGCTTGGCCCCTGCATCCCCGTCATCGAGCCGTTCGGCGGCGGCCAGCACTCGCCCTATTGGGTCCACGTGCGCGACTGGCCCACCACGCAAGTGCTCAAGAGCGGGCGGCTCGTGTCCGAGACGAAGTATCAGATCGCCGGCCCCCGCTCCAATGCCGTGCGCTCCGCCCTGCTTGCACCGACCCTCGACCACGCCCAGCTCAAGACCATCCCCGACAGCGAGTACCTCCAGCCCGGCGAGCGCTCGGGCTGGGTGCCGATGGGCCAGGCCCTCGACGCCCTGAACAACAGCCAGTGGTTCCCCGTCGCTAAGTACAAGGATGCCAAGCAGAAAGAGCTGGACCTCGAGATCGAGTTCGCCATCCCAACGCGCGGCGGCAGGCTCGACACCATCCGCACCGTGCGGGTCAAGGGCGCTGGCGGCTACTATTCTCCCGTGACCTTCGAGATGCCGGGCAACGTCACCGTGAATCGCACGATTCGCACGCAAGTTAAAGCTTTACAATGGCTTAGGAAGGAGATCGCCCGCTTCCCCCGCATCGGCTCCACGCCCAAGCGGCTCCCGATCTACGGGCTGATGGAGTTCAGCGGAGCCTGTAGCCAGGACAACGAGATTGGCCGGCTGGCGACCGAGATTGCCCTGGCCCTGGGCGACAACACGCTCACGCCGCTTCGCGGCCCGTGGGCCGAGCGGCTCGGCGTGCCGAAGCGCCGAAGCGCCATCGTGGCCCACTGGTCGCCCGGCAACCTCGATGCGTTCAAGAAGACCGTCGAGGACGCCGACCGGAATGGCAAGCTATCCCACGTGGCAATAGTGAGTTATGGCGACGAGATCCACATCCCGCCCGCCAAGGGCGACGACGCCCGCCTCGCTGCCTGGCTCAAGGAGAGGGGCATCGCAGTCCCCGGCGACGTGAGGTTCACCGACGACCCCGCTCAGCCGCTCTACTACTATTCGCGTCTGTGGGCCTTCGAGGAGGGCATTCGCCACTATGCTGAGGCCACCCGCTGGCTCGAAGAGCGCACCGGCAAGGCGGTGCTCACGGGGGCCAACTACTCGCCCCACGCGAACTATCTCGTGACAGATCTCCAGTGGGCTCGGCCATTTAAGATGCGCGGCATGACCATGCCATGGAGCGAAGACTATGTCTCCCAAATCCCAGAAGCGAGCGTCCAGATCGTTGGCTACCTGACCTCGGCCTTCCGCTGCGGCGCCAAGTATCATGGTCTGCCCATCCTGATGTACGTGATGCCCCACTTCCCCAATAACACACCGCGCGACTTCCGCCTCTCCTTCTACACCTGCATCGCCCACGGGGCGACCAAGATCAACTACTTCTGCGCCTCGCCTCTCGCCACGGGCGGCACCGAGAACTACATCTCCACAGAAGGCTTGGACATGTGGCGAGCCGTCCACGACGTCACCCACGAGGCAGGCATCTTCGAGGACTATGTGCTCGATGGCCGCGTGCGCCCCGCCAGAGTCGCCTTGCTCCTGTCACCGGTAGACGAAATCCTGACGGGCGACACGAACTTCAAGGGCGGCATCCACAACGCGGAGCGCAAGGCCATCTACTACGCCCTCCGCCACGCCAATGTGCCCGTGGATTTCCTCACGGAAGACGACGTAATTGACGGCCTGGCAAAGGATTACGCACTCATCTACATCACGCAGCAGCATGCCCATTCCAAGGCGATCAGAGCACTGGCCGAATGGGTGAAGGCCGGCGGCACGGCGGTCGCTCTCTGCGGCGGCGGCTTCGTGAACGAGTACGGGCAGCCCAATCCCGACGCCGAGGCCCTCTACGGCGCGAAGAGCGCAGGCATCACCAAGGACCCAGCCATGCCGCAAATACTGGCCAAACAAGACCTTCCGCCGTCCACCCCGCTTGACACCGCCCGTTGGGCGGCCACGACTGCCGAGGTCATCGCGTGGAAGCAAAGCCTCAGCCCCACCGATGGCAAGGTGGTCGGCTCGTTCGCCGGCGGCCAGCCGGCTGTGGTCGAGAAGCAGCACGGGAAGGGCAAGGCGGTGCTTTTCGGTTTCATGCCGGGCCTGTCATATCTCAAGAGCGGACTGCCACTTAGACCCGTAGACCGCGGCGCCACAGACGCCGCCTATGCTCATTACCTGCCCACGACGATGGATGTGTCGCTCCGCCGAGCCTTAGTGGAGGACTTTCTGCCCCGGGGGTTCGAGCGGCCCGTGGCGTGCAGCGAGCCACTCGTCGAGACCAGCGTGATAGACACGGCGCAGCCGCATCGGCTCGCCGTCCCGCTGATGAACTACACGGGCAGGCCGCTCAAGGCCCTCACCGTCAAGGTCAACGGGCTGGCTTCCGCCGCCCTGGTGCGCAGCGTGGCGCAGGGCAGGCTGCGGCCCAGGTTCGAGGGGGGCGCGATGCTCGTCACGCTGCCGCTCGAGGTGGCCGACATGCTGCTGGTTGACCGCTGAGCGACGCCCTCGCGCTTCGGCGAGCGCCTCGCGCGCGCGGATGCCCCGCTCGGGAGGCCCCGAGGCTGGAATCCCGCGCGGCAACGCGAGCGCTTGCGTTCGGTCGCCAGTTCGTTTATCATAATGCCCCCAGGCGCAGGCTTGCCCCGGAGGCGTGGAACCACATGACCAGGGGCGGCGAGAAGACCGGAGAACGGCCTCCTGTGAAGTGAGACTCGCGATGCAGGAACCGATGCCTCACCTTCTGGGTCTGTGTGCGGCCATTGACCGCGCGGCTGCCGGCATCTACCGCAAACTCGCCGACACGGAACCGGACGAGAAGCTCCGCGCCTGCTGGAACCAGATGAGCGAGGAGGAGGACCTGCACGTCACCTACTGGTCGCGCCTCACCAAGATGGCCGCCGAGGGCATCGTTCCGCCGCTCTTCGAGGACCCAGACAGGGTGATGGCGGAGCTCGAATCGGTCGCGCGCGACGTGGGCACGGTGGAGGCCAGCGCCGCGCAGTTGGGCAACGTGCGCGACCGCGCCCTGCTGGCCCTGCGCCTGGAGCTGTGCCTCCTTCACCCCGCCTTCGACACGCTGATGCAGTTCCTGAGCTGCCTCGAGCCCGAGGCGCCCGACCGCTACAGCGAGCATCTGGACGGCTTCCTGGTCGCTCTCTGCGAATACACCAAGGGCTCCCCCGAGCTGGACCTGATCGCCAAGACCACCCGCCAGCTCTGGCTGCGCAACCGCCAACTGCTCAAGGCGGCCAACAGCGATGCCCTCACGGGCCTGCTCAATCACCGCGGCTTCTGGACGGCGGTGGCCCCGCTCGCCCACCTGGCGCGCCGCCGCGCCGAAAACGTGGCCGTGATCACGCTGGACGTGGACGGGCTGAAGGACATCAACGACGAGCTGGGCCACGCGGCCGGCGACGAGGTGCTCAAGAGCGTGGCCGGCATTCTGCGCTCGGCGCTCCGCGAGGCCGACGTGGCCTGCCGCCTCGGCGGCGACGAATTCGTCGCATTCCTGATCGGGGTGGAGCCCGCCAGCCTGGAGGCCATCTGCCAGCGCATCCAGGCCGCCGTGCGCGCGTGCACTGTGGCCGGCAAGCCCTTCGCCGTCAGCATCGGCGCCGCACAGGGCAAGCTCGAAGGCGACGTGATCGCCGCCGTCGAACAGCTCCGGCAAGAGAGCGATCAGCACATGTACACCACCAAACCGCGGCTGCGCAACCGCAGCGCCGAACCCGGCCACCGGCCCTTCCGAGCCCCCACGCACGGAAGGAACCTGGACGCCTGACCCGCCCACCCAGTGGAGAGGCAGGACGATGAGGAGCGCCGCAGGCCGTCGCCGCTCGCGGGCGATGCCCTGGAGAGCGAGAGCTGTCGTGGGACTGGCCGCGGCGCTCGCGGGCTGCGGGGGCCTCGACCCCGCCGTCTATCAGACCACGGCTCAGACCCCCGCGAGTCAACCCCCTCAGGCCCTCCGCGTGGCCCCCCAGACCCCGATGCCCGCCGCATCCGTGGCCGAGCCGAAAGGCCGCTGGTCCGACGATGGCCTCCGCTACGAGGAGCGAGAGTCCTCCACCGGCGTGCCCTTCCTGCCCTGGCCCCTCCTGCGTTCGCGCGGCAGGTAACCTCTGTGGGAGATTCGTGGAAGGACGGCCGGCAGCGTGGTCGGGAGCTTGGATGGGAGGGGAGACGTGAGCACAGACATCCGAGTGGACGGCCGGCAGCTTCTCCAGCGCGCCTTGCAGGAGCTGGCGCCCGGCGAGGGCATTGACGAGGCCCTGCTCCGAGCCTGCAAGGCCCTCCACCCGCAGCAGGCGGCGGAAGTGTTCGGCGCCCTCGGGCACCTGCTCGACAGCCTCGGCCGTGCACAGGGCGACCGCTCGCGGTTCGACACCGTCACCCGTCTCGCCGCGGCCAAGGGCCCCCTCACCCTCGCCCTGCACACCCACGCAACATCTGTCTCGCACGATGTCCCCCTCGGCGGAGCGGTGCGTGTCACCACCTCGCGCTCGAGCAGCGTCATCGCCACCACTCTGGCCAGCGGCCCGCTCGGCGACCTGCCGCCCGAGGCCCAGGAACGCCTCCGCGCGCTCCTGGGCGGCCACCCCGACCCGCCCGCGCCCCGTGGCGCGGAGGCTGCCGGGTCTCACGCGCCGGCCGGGGCCTGCCGCCACTGCGGCCACCCGGAGCTCGGCGGCCTCCGCCGCTGCCCCCATTGCGGCCGCCGCCAGCACGTCGGCCTCCTGCGCCGCCTCTTCGGCGGCTGACCCCTGACCCCCGCTTGACACGCGGCCCGTGGACGCTACACTCTGGGCCTGCGCCCGCGACACAGGTTCTCCCTCTTCTTGGAGCAGCGAGGCCATGGCAAACGTTCTGTCGTACAGGATCGGGCATCCGGCCAAGCCCCAACTGGCGCTCGACCGGGTGAGGGCCCTCGGCATCCCGTGTGTCGAGATCAACCTCGGCCCCGACGAGGACGCGGCGGCGGTCCGCAAACTCCTGGCCGACGCTGGCCTCCGCGCCGCCACCCTCACGTCCCCCTGCCCGCTGGCCGATGCCACGCTCTTCGACCTCTTCGAGAACTACTGCGCCAAGGCCGCCACGCTCGGCTGCTCGGGCCTCTTCACGAGCGTGCACTCCGGCGGCATGCCCCTGCCGCAGGTGGTCGAGCGGCTGCGCAAGATCGGCGACATCGGCCAGAAGCACCGCGTGAAGATCGGCATGGAAACCCACCCCGACCTCTGCGAGAACGGCGCCAAGGCCGCCGCCACCATGGCCGCCGTCGCCCATCCCTGGGTCGGCATCAACTACGACACCGCCAACGTCTACTACTACAACCACGGCATCAACACCGTCGAGGAGGTCGCAAAGGAAGCCCGCCACGTCGTCAGCGTGCACCTCAAGGACACGATGGGCGGCTACCACGACGGCAACTTCCCCGACTTCGGCAAGGGCGTGGTGGACTTTGCGGGCGTGTTCAGGGTGCTGAACGGCGTCGGCTTCACCGGCCCCTTCACTATGGAATTGGAGGGCGAATGGACCACGTCGCCCGACCCCGCGGCCCAGGAGGCGCACGTGCGCGCCTGCGTCGAGCACCTGCGGGGTCTGGGCCTCGTGCCTTGACGGGCCGGCCGGCACGCCTATAATCAAGGGCAGCGTTCCCGGTTCGGTTCTGCGTTTGCCATTGGAGGTCGAACCATGGTGCGTCGGCTCCTCGCGGCGGCGACGATGTCCAGCCTTCTCCTCGCTCTCCTCGGCTGCGGCGAAGAGGGCCAGCCCGCCGGCAAGGGCGCGGAGGCGAAGAAGGGCGCGAAGAAGCTCACCTTCGCCGTCATCCCCAAAGCCCAGGTCTTCACCTTCTGGCCCACCGTCGAGCGCGGCGCGCAGGCCGCCGGCAAGGAACTGGGCGTCGAGATCATCTGGCAGGGCGCCACCGACGAAACGAAGTACATCGAGCAACAGCAGATCGTCAAGACCATGATCAGCCGCAAGGTGGATGGCATCGTGCTGGCCCCCACGAGCAAGACGGCGCTGGTGGACGTGGTGAAGCAGGCGGTGGACGCCAAGATCCCCGTGTCCATCATTGATTCGGCCATTGACACGGACGTCTACGTGTCGTTCGTGGCGACCGACAACTACGCCGGCGGCGTGACCGGGGCGCGGCGCCTGGCCGAGATCCTCGGCAAGAAGGGCAAGGTGGCTCTCATCAAGGTCATCCCCGGCTCCGCCTCCACCACGGCCCGCGAGGAGGGCTTCCGCGAGACGCTCAAGAAAGAGTTCCCCGACATGCAGCTCGTGGCCGAGGAGTACGGCATGAGCCAGAGCACCAAGAGCCTCGAGGTCACGAGCAACATCCTCACGGCCAACCCCGACCTCGACGGCATCTTCGCGGCGAACGAGCCGGGGGCGATCGGCGCGCTCAACGCCGTGAAGAACAAGAACCTCGTGGGCAAGGTGAAGATCGTGGGCTTCGACGCCTCGCCCATCCTCCTCGCCGGCATCCGCGACGGCTCGCTCGACTCCACCATCGTCCAGGACCCCTTCTCGATGGGCTACCAGGGCGTCAAGGCCATCGTGGACCACCTCGCCGGCAAGAAGGTCGAGAAGGAGGTCCACACCCGGGTCGCCCTCGTGACGAAGGACAACCTGGAGAGCAAAGAAGTGCAGGACCTGCTCTCGGCCTACGAGGAGCAGAAGCCGCGGTGACTGGAGATTGCCGATTGCAGATTTCAGATTGAAGTCTGGCAACCCTTCAGCCGAATGAAGCCGCGCGTCAGGCACGCACTTCACAGGACGAGGCAGTTCGTAGTGCGGGCTTCAGCCCGTTCTGGACGTCGAGGATACGGCCTGAAGGCCGCACTACAAGCTCCGCTTCATTCGGCTGAAGTGTTACGAAGTCTGGAGGAGAGGAGCTGCTCTCTGAGAAGGTTCGCCGATGTCTGAAATCTGCGGTCTGAAATCTGAAATCGGCGATTCTCCTGCCTTGCTCGAGATGCGCGGCATCTCCAAGAGCTTCCCAGGCGTGCAGGCGCTCAAGGACGTGAACCTCACGGTGCGCGCCGGCGAGGTCCACTGCCTGCTGGGCGAGAACGGCGCCGGCAAGTCCACCCTCATGAAAGTGCTCATGGGCGTCTATCGCCCCGACGCGGGCGAGATTCGCCTCGCGGGCCGCCCCGTGGCCATCGCCCACCCCCGCCAGGCCCTCGACCTGGGCATCACCATGGTGTTCCAGGAACTCAACCTCGTCCCCGTCCTCAGCGTGGCCGAGAACGTCTTCCTCGGCGACGAGCCGCTGCTCGTGAGGCCGCTGGGGGTGGTGGACTGGCGCACCCTGCGCCGTCGCACCGAAGAGGTGATCGCGCGATTCGGCTTCCCGCTGCGGCCCGACGACCGGGTCGGCCGCCTGAGCCGCGCCCACCAGCAGCTCGCCGAAATCGTCAAAGCCCTCGTCGTCTCCAGCAAGATCGTCGTCATGGACGAGCCGACCTCCTCGCTCTCGCTTGAGGAGACCAAGCAGCTCTTCGACATCATCCGCCGCCTGAAGGCCGAAGGCGTGGCCGTCATCTACATCTCGCACCGCCTCGAAGAGCTTCAGGAAATCGGCGACCGCGTGACTATCCTGCGCGACGGCCAGTGGGTGCACACCGGCGACGTGGCGGCGACCGACCTGGCGACGATGATCCGCCACATGGTCGGCCGCGAACTCACCGACATGTATCCCAAGGAGCGCGCCCCGTTCGGGGCCGAGCGCCTGCGCGTCGAGGGACTCACCTGCCGCGGCGGTCGCGTCCGCAACATCTCGTTCAGCGTCCGCGCGGGCGAGATCGTGGGCCTCGCCGGCCTCGTCGGCGCGGGCCGCACCGAGCTGGCCGAGGCCCTCTTCGGCGTGGCGCCCATCGAGAAGGGCAGGGTGTTCGTGGACGGCGTGGAGCGCCACTTCCGCTCGCCCCACGACGCCATTCGCGCCGGCCTGGGCCTCCTCACCGAGGACCGCAAGCGCACCGGCCTGCTCCTCAACCTGCCCGTGGGCCACAACATCACGGTGGCCGGCCTGGACCGCCTGATGCGCGGCCCCCACCTGCCGCTCGCCGCCGAGCGCCGCGTGGGCGAGGATTTCGTGCGGCGGCTCCACATCCGCACCCCGTCGCTCCGCCAGCTTGCCGTGCGCCTCTCGGGCGGCAACCAGCAGAAGGTCGTCCTCGCCAAGTGGCTCTACGCCCAGAGCCAGATCTTCATCTTCGACGAGCCCACGCTGGGCATTGACGTGGGGGCCAAGGTCGAAGTCTACAGGCTCCTGTGCGAGCTGGCCCGCCAGGGCGCCGCCATCCTGATGATCTCGAGCGACCTGCCCGAGCTTCTGGCGATGAGCGACACCATCCTCCCGATGCGCCGCGGCGAGCTGACCGGCCGCCTCGACCCGCGCCAGACCAACCAGGAGGAGGTCCTCCGCCACATGGCCTTGGGAGCCTGTCCATGAACCCACGCGGGCTGCGACGCCTTCGATTCTGGCCGCGGGCAAGGAGCGAGGAGGAGATGATACAACGGAGAGCATCATTGACGACGAGCGACGCCGCCCGCGGCCAGAAGTCGCGGCGTCCCTTCGGGTTGCGGCGCCAGCGGGGCGGCTGCTTCGTTGCGGCTCCTCGACGATGCTCTCCGTGGCATCGCCTGCGTCGCCCCGCCTTGCATCCACCCCGCTGGCGCCGGCAACGCAGCCCGTGTGGGTTCATGGACAGGCTCCTGGACGCCGACCCCGCATTCCACGGGAGCCCCCGATGAAGCACCTTCTCTCGAAATCCCTGCCCTTCCTCTTCCTCGCCACGCTCGTGCTGCTGCTGTCGTGGCAGGCGCCGGGCTTCGCCACGGTGGACAACATCGGCGACGTCCTGCGCTACACCGCCGTCTTCGTCATCATGGGCGTGGGCATGACCTTCGTCATCGTGTCGGGCGGCATTGACCTCTCGGTCGGCTCCGTGCTCGCCTTCTCGAGCGTGGTCGCCGCCTGGAGCATGCGCAGCCTGATGCCCCTGGTGTCGAGCCTCGTCGGCCCCTCGGTGGGGCTGTGTGTGGGGCTGAGCCTTGTCGTGGGCATGGCCACCGGCGCCGCCTGGGGCCTCGTGAACGGCCTGCTGATCACGCGCGTCAAGCTGCCCCCCTTCATCGCCACCCTGGCCACGATGGGCATGGCGCGCGGCTTCGCCCACCTGCTCGCCCGCGCACTCACCGGCGGGGCCACCACCATCGAGATCACCCAGCAGGAGTTCAAGTTCCTCGGCCAGGGCTTCGTGCCCACGGCGGCCACGGTCGCCGTGGTGATCCTCGGCTATTACATGCTCAACCACATGCGCGTCGGGCGCTACAGCTTCGCCATCGGCTCGAACGTCGAGGCCGCCCGCTACTCGGGCATCCGCGTCGAGCGCTACACGCTCTATGTCTACCTGCTCCTGGGCGTGCTCAGCGGCCTGGCGGGCATGATCGAAGCCTCGATGCTGGGCGCCGGCGACTCCACCCTAGGCGACGCCTACGAGCTCCGCACCATCGCCGCCGTGGTCATCGGCGGGGCCAGCCTCAGCGGCGGCCAGGGCACCATCATCGGCACCCTCATCGGCGCCCTCATCATGGGCGTCATCAAGGACGGCTGCATCCTGCTCAACATCAGCTTCTTCTGGCAACTCGTCGTCATTAGCCTCCTCATCATCGTGGCCGTGGCGTTCGACAACTTCCAGCGCCGCCGCACCGGTGCCTGAGGCTCTCACCGGCGACGCCATCCCGCCTCCGTGAGCCGACCACGGGCAGTGTATGCTTCTCAAGACACCATGTCAGAAAAACCGTGCAGTGTTGCCCTATGGACTGGTCCCTGCGGCGCGTCGCCGCTCGCCTCTGCCCTGTTCAAGCCTGCTCTCGACTCCTGCAAAGCCTTGCCAATCCTGCGCTTGCGTGCACCCTACGCAGGGCGGGCGCTCACGGGCCTGTGGGCCTGGGCGCGGTACGTGATTTGCAGTCAACCCCCGCGGAAGTGTGGGAGGTGGCCGGGCTTCCGCTCAGAGCGACAATCGCAGAAGCCCCGTGAGGAGCGAGGACCAAGGCATGGTTCGGGCCGGTTGGCGGGTCTACGCGTCGTCCATTGCTCTTTGCGCTGCACTCCTATGGTGCGGGTCGGCCCAGGCCCTGTTCATCAGCACCGACATCGGCGGCCCTGGCTTGGCGGGCAGCGTGGCGCCCGTGGGCGCGCAGCCGCCCGGCCCCGTGGCCATCTCGGGCAGCGGCGCCGACATCTGGGGCACGGCCGACCAGTGCCACTTCTGGTACGACACGTGGGTCGGCGATTTCGTGGCGATCGCGCGCTTCACGGGCCTGGTGGGCGGCGGCGATGCCTGGCGCAAGGTGGGCCTCATGGCACGCACCGACACCACGGCCGGCAGCGCCATGCAGTTCCTCGCCGCCACCCCGCAGCAGATCGCGGTGCAATGGCGCGACAGCGCCGGCGCCGGCGCCAACTGGCCGGGCGCCTTCATGCCCGGCTCGCCCAGCGCCGGGGCGGCCCCGTTCTGGATGATGCTCAAGCGCCTGGGCAACACCTACACCGCGCACTGGGCGCCCGACGTGGCCGGCGTCCCCGGCGCCTGGAGCCTGACCAACGTCAGCACCGACCAGCACGTGAACCCCGGCCTCCCCGCCAGCGTGCAGCTCGGCATCGCCGTCACCGCCCACAACAACGGCGAGCTCACCACGGGCAGCTTCGACCATTTCACCATCGCGGCGCCGGCCCTCCCCCAGGGCCGCCTCCTCGCCTACGACCACGCCAACATCGGCGGCGCCGCCTACGCCCAGGTGCTGCCCGCGGGACAGGTCGAGGGGCCGGTCCACTGGGAGCTCTGGCGCATGCAGTACGTGCCGGGCGTCATGTCCGAGTGGTACCTCAACTACAACGCCAACAGCACGGCCAATCTCCTCGGCCTCGCCACCAGCGGCCTCCCGCACCAGGACTATCTCATCTCGCAGATCGCCTGGAGCAACGTGGGCGGCGGCTCGACCTATCCGCCCGAGACCCCCTTCACCGGCGACATGGGCAACTTCAGCACCCGCCACTATGGCCAGGTGCTGATCCCCGACGACCCGAACAACCCCGGCGCGCCTCGCACCGTGCGCTTCCACGACCATAACGACGACTGGGCCGTGCTCGTGATTGACGGCCTCCTTACGAGCATCAACGACGGCAACTGGACCGACTTCAACGGCGGCTCCAACGGCGGCGGCCAGTATGCCACCCTGTCGCTCACCCCGGGCTGGCACGACTTCGAGTTCTTCCAGGCCGAGGGCGGCGGCGGCGACAATGCGCGGCTGCTCTGGGACTACGACCCGCAAGCCAACCTCTTCGGCGCGGCCGACGTGACGATTCCCACCGACTTCCTGCGCGTGCTCACCCCCGCCGAGCTGCTGGCGCTGGGCGACTACAACATCGGCGGCCCCGCCGGCAACGGCATCTTCTACAACATCGGCAACCGGCCCGGCGAGGACCTGCTGGTGCAGCTGCGGGTGTCGTACCAGGGCGACACGTGGTCCAGCCCCGTAGCCCAGTTCACCGGCGTGCCCGAGCCGGCCACGTGCCTGCTGCTCGTGGGCGGCCTGATGGCGCTGGCCCGAAGGCGCCGCCGCCTGAGCTGATCGCCCCTGCGAACACACGGGGGCCTGGGCCTCAGAGGCGAGGCCCAGGCCCCCGTCCACATCGTCGCCGCTCGTGCGGCGCTCAGGCGGTTCCCACACCCGCGTCCGCGCTCGCAGCGCCGTAGCGCCCGAGCTTGTTGCGCAGGGTGCGCGGCGTCACGCGCAGCAGGCGGGCGGCCTCGGTCTTGTTGCCGCCCGTGCTCGCGAGCGTCCTGAGGATCAGGTCGCGCTCCACCTCGTCAATCGAGCGCCCGGCTGCCAGGCCCCCGCTCGCCGCCACGCAGCGGCCCTCCACCACGTCGGCCGGCAGGTCCCCAGGCCCCAGCACCTCGCCCGCGCCTAGCACCACGGCGCGGTGGATGATGTTGCGGAGTTCCCGCACGTTGCCCGGCCACGGGTGGCGCTTCAGAATCTCCATCGCCTCACGCGCCACGGCGCGGACGGGCGAGTCGCACTCGCGGCGGAACCGCCGCAGGAAGTGGCTGACCAGCAGCGGAATGTCCTCCCGCCTTTCGCGCAGCGGCGGCAGCACCACGAGCACCACGTTCAGGCGGTGGTACAGGTCGCCGCGGAAGCGCCCCTCGGCCACCTCGCGGGGCAGGTCGCGGTTGGTTGTGCACACCAGCCGCACGTCCACCCGAACGGTCTCATTGCCGCCCACGCGCTCGAACTCCTCCTCCTCGATGGCGCGCAGCAGCTTGGCCTGGAGGTGGAGGGGAATCTCCGAGACCTCGTCGAGCAGCAGCGTGCCGCCGTGGGCCAGCTCGAACCGGCCGCGCCGGAGCGCGAGGGCGCCCGTGAAGGCGCCGCGTTCGTGGCCGAACAGCTCGCTCTCGAGCAGCGTCTCCGAGAGGGCGGCGCAGTTGACCTTCACGAAGGGCCCGCGGGCGCGCGGGCCGCCCCTGTGGGCGAGCTGCGCGATCAGTTCCTTGCCCGTGCCGCTCTCGCCCTGGACGAGCAGCGTGGCCTTGCTCGCCGCGGCCCGGCCCACCGTGGCCACCACCTCCACCAGCCGCGGGTGGCGGCCCACCAGCTCGGCGTCGCGCTCCGGCGGCGCAGGCCGCGCCGGCCGCGCGGCCAGCCGCTCGCGCCAGGCGCCCGCCCGCGCGAGCCAGTGCGCGATGCTCTCGGGCGAGAGCGGCCCGGCCACACAGCCGAAGGCGCCCGCGCGCCGCGCGGCGGCCAGCCAGCCGCCGTCCGCCTCGGGGCCCAGCACGATCAGGGGAGTATCCCGGGTCACCTCGCGCGCGGCCGCTGGCAGGCCCTTCGGGCCCCAGGCATCCTCCCGCGCCACGTCGGCGAACACGAGGTCGGCCCCCTCGCGCACCAGGAGGCGTTGCGCCTCCGCGCCGTTCTCGGCCACGGCGACCCGGCACCCGTGGCGCGCCAGCAGCTCGGTGAGAAGCGCGCGGCGCGGCCCCTCGGGGCCCGCCACCAGCACCCGCTCCACCCCCATCAAGCCCCTCCCTCATCCCGCGCAAGGGGCCGCATGGGGCGTGAACTCGGCCAGCCGGCCCGCCGCGCCGCGGGCCTCGCGCAGGGCCCGACGCGCGGCCGCGCCGCGGCTCGCCAGGAGTTCCTCGTTGCGCATCTCCTGCGCCCGGAGGCCGTCTATCGCTCCCAGGATCCGGTCGAGCAGGCCGTTGAGCCGCTCGCGCGCGTCCGGCGTCGGCCCCAGGTCCCACCACCGTTGCTTCAGCGGCTCGAGCTCCAGCTCGATCCGTCCGATCGCGCGCAGGAGCTCGTCCTTGCGCGGAAACAGGGCGGCGTACTCCGCCACCCCCTCCCCTCGACGCAGCAGGCTGCCCTGTTCCCGGGCGAGGAAGAGCAACTCCTGGTACATCTCGGCCTCCACGGCGTAGCTGCTCAGGAGCGCCTCGACCAGGGGGGTGGAGTTCGTCGAGAGGGCCATCCGTCGCTCTCCTCGAGAAAAGGGGCAGGAGCAGGACAAGGGTGTCGGGGCGTTGAGACAGCGGAGGGCAGCCGCCAGCCAGCCGTGCCGGCCCGGCGCCGGCGCGGCGTGTGCGGCACACACAGCGCGCCGCAGGCGGGAGAGCTGGCAGCCTCTGGGGCGCCTTGTCCTGCTCCTTGCCTTGGTGGCTCTTGTCGAACACCCGAACATTGCGGAACGACGAGAGCAAACCCCATGCCGGAACTCCGGCCGGCTGCCCCAAGCTGCCCGCCGACAGCGCCGGGCTGTCGGGCTTCGCGGCGGCAAATAGGTCCTCACACGGGAGTTACACACGCGGCGCACGCGCTTGCCGTCGGGCGAGCGAGCCCGGCCGCGGTGCGGGGCGGTCGGGCAGCGCGGGGGAGTTGGGGAGCCCTTGCTCTAGAGCCGCCGCCATACTCGCCGCGGGATCGGCGTAGCCGCGCGGGCGGGGGAAAGGAGGGGGAAGGCCCCGCGAGCGTCCGGCACTGTTCTGCCATCGAGCCAGCCTGAGCCACACGCCTTTGCCCAGTGATTCCGGAAACGGTGCCGCGAGTCCTTCCCCCCATAGTCCTGCGCGCCGGGCGACACCTCGGCGCGGGGTTCTGCCGTCTGTGCCCTCGGGGTCAGAGGCCCGCGCGCCGGGCGCTCTTTGCCGCCCGGCGGCGCATTCCTTCCCACGAAAAGGCCCTTTTCCGATGGCCGCGGGGGTATCTGCAACGCCCATGCCGCGCGCCGCCCCCCCTGCGTGCGGGCACACCAGGGAGCCGACGGCCCACACCGCGAGCGCTTGGGGCTGGCGAGACCCGCCCTCCCAAAGGAATGTGTACCGACTGAATATTTGGGCTTGACAGACCTTGTGCGGGTCGGTATAACCTATGTCAACCTGGCGCAGCACAAGATGTAGCATCGCGCAGGGGCCGAGACGCGCAATCTAGTGGAGGACCTATGGCCGCCTTCATTGCCGACGCTGCCAAGGCCATCGGCGTCTCTCCCGCAACGCTCAAGCGATGGTTCCGCTCCGCGAAGGTCCGCGACGTCGCTCGCGACCGCAATGGCTACCGCGTGTTCGAGCTCAGCGACATCGAGCGCCTTCGCGCCTACGCCAACCAGCGCATCGAGCCCGAGACGCCCTTCGGCCGGAACACCGACGGCCGCTCGCTGGCCGTGAACTGATGAGATGCGCCGCCGCGGGAGGCCGCGCGCCGGCGCTCTGTGTCCGATGGCAGGCCTCGTGGCTGTTCCCCGTCCTCGCCCAGGCCGCGACCCGATGTCGAACAACGCCTTCTTCAAGTTCTTCCAGGACCTCGTGCTCTCGCGCACCTGGAAGAAGCTCACGCCCTCGGCGCGCACCCTCTACCCCGTGCTCGCGATCCACACGGACCGGGATTTCAAGCCCGTGTGGCCATCGCTCAAGCGCCTCAAGCACCTCAGCGGCCTGGGCAACAGCGGCATCGCGTCCGCCCTCCAGAGCCTTCAGGAGAACGGCCTCATCCGCATCTGGTCGGGCAAGCACAAGGACGGGAACCGGAACAACACCTACCAGTTCGTCTTCTCCTACGAAGGCTGCCAGATCGACCTTGCCCCGCCACAGGGCAAGGCTAGCCCCGCTGCGGGGGTAGGCCTGTCCCCGGCAGAGGGCAAGGCTACCCCCTTCACCCACGCGCCCCTACTCCCACAGGAAGACATCCTGCCCCCACGGAAGGGCACAAACAAGAGATCCAGAACAACAGGTACCGGCCCAACCAAAACCACCACAACAATCCACGGCGACGTCCACATCAACATTGACCACGGCACTAAACCCGCTGTTGTTGACTCGCTTAAGCAGTTCTTCACCGACGCCATGGCCCGCCAGCTCGCCCACGAATACCCGCCCGACTACATCCAAGAGAAGATCGAGATCACGCGCTACAACCACGAGCGCGGCAAAGTGCGCGACCCCGCGGCCTACCTCCGCCGCGCCCTCTCGCAAGACTACAGCCGGCCCCCCGGCTTCACCACCGCCGGCGAACGCGACCAGGCGCAAGCGCAGAACAGCAAGGTCCGTGAACTCATGACCCGCATCCGCGACCGCGCCATCAAGATCGCGCGCCACCGATCTACCGGGGAGATCAGTCTCGTAGACGTTCCCACCGACCTCGCCTACATCATCCTCCAGGGGCGCCACGGCACACGCTGCATCAACACCTGGGACGACGTGCAGCAGTTCGACTTCGAGTGAACGCGGCCCGCCCCCGCCACCTGTCATTCCTGCGCCACCTCCAGAGGGGAACCTCCCGCGGGTTGCGAACCCGCGGGAGGTTAGGGTTGGACCCAGGAACGTCCGGACCTCCGCCCCCACGCGGAGCGCAGGGGCGAGCATGATTTCTCACCTTCTCATCCCTACACTCTGCTCCTTCTTCTCGTCCCTACGCTCTGCGTAGGGACGCGCCTCTTGGCCGCTCCGCGGCCTCTTCGTCTTCGGGGGAGATTGGACGCGCGAGTCAGGAACCTCCCGCGGGTTGCGAACCCGTGGGCTTCGCCAGGGGCACACACTGCGCCTGGAACCGACCTGCGAACCACCCCCCCGAATGTTCCAATGCGTTCGGGAGAGAGGCCCCTGGAGCGCACAGAAGCCGGAAGAAGGCAGGGCAACGACCCCGCAACTTCAGACATCGCAACCGCCTCACCTATCCCACACGACGCAGGCAGCAGACAGCATCCCCGGGGGGCCGAGGCGGAGAAACACGCGGCCTCCGCAGAAGCAGACTTGGCCGCCCCGATACAAGCAACCAGCCGCGACCATGCCTGGCTCCGTGACCGGCATCTCGGATAGCGCAGCCCCCCTGCGGCGCACGTTGCTCACCTCCCGCCGGCGCAGCCTCCGGTCCTGGCGACGCCACTGTCGCCCACGCGCGGGAGGAAAAAGGGTCTTCAGGGTTTCGCGATCCTGGCGTGACTGGCCCGGTGCAGGGCGCGGGCATGCCAGCTCCTCGCGGACATGGCGGTTCCTCGGGAGGGCTCTGCCGAGCGGCTGGCGGGCGCAGCCTGCCCATGCTGTATCAACCCTGTGAGGCGAGGAGTGATACAGCATGGGTAGATGGGCGAGAATGAGCGATTCTCGCGGCTCCGGCCATATTCGCTCATCTGCGCGATGAGCAACTATGGGAGCGGGACTGGCCGGAGGGCGTAAGGCAGTGGGGCATAGAGGGTTATGGGATGGCCCCCGCGGGCGCCGCGGCACCCGTCGCACGCTCCCTGATGGCGGCCGCGCCGGGATCGCCAAACCCTGATGAGCCAGGAAAAAGCTTCCATCCACCGGGCACTGTCTTCCCACGGCGCGCCGCGCGCCCACCTACTTCGACAGCGCTGCACCCTCGCGGCCAGCGTCGCAAGGCCAAAGACTGCTGTGGGTTACCTGCCTCGGGGCAATGGTTCGTCCCCGCCTACCTCAGCGCCGGCATAGCACTTGCTTCGCGATTGACCGCAGAACACTGCTCCTAGCCCAGCACCATCCCGGGAAACCGGGCGGAAACGAGAGACACCTCCTGCTCGTGAGGTCCACATGACCCCAACGGACCGGCCCGCTGCGAGATTTGCAGATACGACAACCCCCGATGGCTTGTCGCCTTTTCCCAACTCGACATAGAGTCTTGCTAACACGATGCTTACGGCATAGCGCAGACTACTTGATGACAGCGGTTGTCGGCAAAAGCGGAAAACCGGTCTGAGGAGCAAACCGGACCCGTTTCGGCTTACATGGCACAATCTACATCGTAAGATATGTATTGCCAATGATTTGAGCCTCTTGACGCCTGGCTCATCGCCGAGCGAGCCTTGCATGGCACAGCGTTTGCTCTCCCATGCAACTTCGGACGGGTTTCCGGCCTTTCGGCTGGGCCGGAGACGCTTAGTCGCTTGTACATGTCTCGTGTCCTGGACAGTACGGGACAGGTTCCGTGGTGTCCAGTGTTTGCTTCGGAGGTCTTCAGCCGATGGATCGGAAGGGACCCAACGGTCGCGTAACGATCACCGAGGCGGCCGAGCGAGTGGGCGTGACTCCCAAGACCCTCCTTCGTTGGGAGAAGGCGGGCAAGACACCAAAGCCGAAGCGCGACTGGCGCGGCTGGCGAGTCTACGAGCAGGAGGAACTCAGCCAGTTGGTGGCGTTCCACGACCGAATGTGTCAAGGGTGAAGAGCGGCGGGGCATGCGCGTCCCCGAATTCCCAATTCCCGGCTGTCAGCCAGATTGCTAAGGGAGAGCAGGATGACTGCGAAGACGCGTCTGTGGGTGCTTGGGCTGCTTGCTGTGGCGGTCGCCGGATGCGACGGATGGCCCTGCTGGATCAAGAACTTCGACGACATTGGCAAGGCCGCGACGCGCCACCAGCTCCGGGAAGTCGAGAAGCGCTTCGAGCGCTTCAACGAAACCTACCGCATTGGCATTCCCGACGTCCTCAGCATCAACGTGCCAGACCACCCGGACCTCAGCGGGTCCTACGAGGTGCGTCCCGACGGCAACATCTCCTTCCCGCTCCTGAAGGACGTGTACGTCGAGGGCCTCACCCCGATGCAGCTCAGCGACTATCTCGCCAAGGAGCTCGAGCGCTACGTCAAGAAGGTGGACGTGCTGGTGACCGTGACCGGCCTCTACAGCAAGACCGTCTACCTGGCGGGGCGCACGCAGAGCAGCCTCCGAGCCTTCCGCTTCACAGGCGACATGACGGTGGTGGACCTCGTCGCGCTCCAGGGCGGCTACACGAAGATGGACTACTCGAGCCGCATCCGCCTGATGCGCGACAACCCGGACCGCAAGGAGATCTACCGCATTCGGTTCGACGACATCCTGCGTGGCGACTTCAAGACCAATGTGCTCGTGAAGAACCGCGACATCCTCTACATCCCGGCCACGCTGTGGGCCGAGGTCGGGTTCTTCTGCGACGAGTTGACGGCTCCCGCGCGCTCCGCCATCAACGGCATCCGCACATACACCGAACTCCCGTACGCGGGCAAGGATGCCGAGGAACGCGCCAGCCGAGCGCAGTCAACCCCATACTAGTCTCTTGCGCCACACCCGTGCCAGCGCACGATGTGCCCGCGGCGGGCTGAGCGACCACCGGAGAACTACGTACTATGCCTGCCATCCAGCCCCGAAAGCCCCAGCAGCAGTTTGACTTCCACAGGTACCTCGGCATCCTGTGGCGGCGTAAGTGGCTCCTGATCATCCCCCTCGCGGTCTGCGTGCCGCTCGCGCTCGTGGCCGCCTACGCCTACCCTACCGAGTACAAGTCCACCGCCATCCTGGAGTTGCAGGACAACCGCCCCATCGGCGACACCACCCCCGCGCAGACGGCAGCCGGCTCGGCCATCATGGCCGTGAAGACCCGCGCCATGAGCTGGAGCGCCGTGCGCGAGATCGTGCTGAGCCGCAAGGTGGACTTCGGGCGCGAGATCGACCCGGACGATCGCCGCCAGTTCGAGAAGATCTACTCCGAGATTGAGCGACGCACACAGGTCATGCCCCTGGGGGGCAAGCACCTGTCCATTACCCACACGAGCATCAGCCCCGCGCGCAACGCGGCCCTCGTCAACGAGATCGTGAAGAAATTCGTCGGCGCCGACCGCAAGGAGGCGCAAGAGCGCGCCAAGAGCGACCTCAAGTACTACCGCGACAAGTTCGCCGCCGCCAAGACCGCGCTCGCCGAAATTGACAACCAGTTGCGCGAGTTCAACCAGCAGAACCCCTGGCTCACCGAGACCCTGGCCGAGATCCACAAAGAGTACAAGGACGCCGAGACGGAAGAACTGGTCCTTCGCCAGCGGATCAAAGGGGTCGAGGAGACCGTGGCCGAGCTGCGCAAGGAACTGAGCAAGGAGAAGCCGGAGCTCACCCGCAAGGTGCGCCCCGAGCCCACACCCGAGGTGCTCGAGAACAAGCGCAAGTACGAGCAGGCCAAGGCGCGCTTCGACCAGGCCAAGGAGTACTATCAGCAGGTCAGCTCGCGCTACACCATGGCCCACCCCCGCTGCCAGGAGGCCCGCGCGGTCTTCGAGAAGGAAGCCGCCGCGTTCGAGCAGGTGAAGGGCCTGGTCATGGACGACCCCAAGGAGCTCGAGGTCTCGGAGCCGAACCCGAAGTACGCCGCCATCCAGGCGCGCATTGCGGCGCAGGAGAAGGAGATTGACCGGCTCAACGCGCAGCGGCTCGACGCCAACAAGAAGGTCAGCGAACTCTACATCCGCGTGCGCAAGGCGCCGGAGCTTCTCGGGGAACGCCGCGCTCTGGAGGAGCAGCGCGCCACCGCCGCCGGCACCGCCGCCGAATACGCCAGCGGCGTGCGCGTGGCCGAGAAAGAGATGCAGCGTCTCCTCAGCGAAGCCTACAGCGCGCGGTTTGTGGTCCTCGAGTACGCGCGCGACGACTGGCGGCCCGTCCGCAGCGCACAGGCCAAGATCATCGTCCTGGGGCTCGTCCTCGGCCTGCTCACCGGCGCGGCGCTCATCGGCCTCGTCGAGTACCTCGACCAGACCTTCAAGAGCATTGACGATGCCCGCGACTACCTGGGCCTGCCGGCCCTCGGGGTGATTCCCGCCATCTTCACCCCGCGCGACCATCGCAGGAAGCTCTGGTTCCGAGTCCTCGCGATCAGCTCTGCCGTCTTCGTCGTGGGCGTGGCTGTGGCGATCTGGCTCACCGTGCCCGCCGCGAAGGAGTACCTCAACACGGGCTGGCAGACGTTCCAGGATTGGTTCGTCGAGGGCGGCTGGTAAGCCGGCTCTCGGCCTGCCAGGAAGGGATCGATGTACGAGAAGTTCTACGGCTTCGCCGAGAAGCCCTTTAACCTGACTCCGGACCCCGACTACTTCTTCCTGAGCTCCGTGCACCGGCGGGCGCTGGACTACCTGGTCTACGGCCTCGAGTCGGGCATGGGCTTCATCCAGGTCACCGGCGAGATCGGCTCGGGCAAGACCACCCTGATCAAGTGCCTGCTGCGCCAGCTCAGCCGCGAGGTCAAGGTCGCCTACGTCATCCACTCCAAGGGCACCTTCGTCCAGATCCTGCGGATGATCCTCGAGGACCTCGAGGTGGTGCCGGCTGACCAGAAACTGACGAAGGAGGCGCTCCTCAGCCGATTCCGCGACTACCTGGTCGAGCAGGCGCGCCGTCACAACAGCGTGGTCGTGATCATTGACGAGGCCCAGAACCTCCAGCTCGAGGTGCTCGAAGAGCTCCGCATGCTCTCGAACTTCGAGACCGAAAAGGCCAAGCTCCTCCAGATCGTGCTCGTGGGCCAGCCCGAGTTGCGCGACCTGCTGCGCCGGCCCGAGCTCGAGCAGCTCCGCCAGCGCATCACCGTGCGCTTCCACCTCTGCCCGCTCAACGAAGACGAGGCCCGCAGCTACATCCGCCACCGCCTCAAAGTGGCCGGCTCGAACGGCAGCGTGCGCTTCACCGCCGCCGCCTGCCGGCTCATCCACCGCTATTCCGGCGGCGTGCCGCGCCTGATCAACGTGGCCTGCGACGCCACGCTCGTCGCCGGCTTCGTCGAGGAGCGGCGCGTGTTCAACGAAGCCTTCGTGCGCAGCGCGCTCCGCGAGCTGGCCGACGATCGCCCCGAGCTGCTCGCCGAGCCCGGCGGCGCGGCCGAGGCCCCAGCCCCCGCGCCGCGGCCGACGCGCCGGTGGCCCCTCGTGGCGGCGGCGGCCGTCGCGCTCGCCCTTGCCCTCGCGGCGGCGCTCTTCGCCGTCCAGCGCACCGCGCCCGGCACGCCGGGCGGCGTCTGGAAAGGCCTGTTCGCGGCCCTTCGCAAGTAGCCCGCGCGCAGCGCACAGGAGAAAGCTGGCCGTGTCGAGAATCCAGAAAGCCCTCGAAAAGGCCCGGGCCGAACAAGCCCAGGCCCCGCGCCCCGCCGGCAACGAACCCGCGGGGCCCACCTATGTGGTCCGCCCGGCGCAAGGCGGACAGGTGGACCCGCACATCGTGGCCTACCACCACCCCCACTCGCACCTCACCGAGAGCTTCCGCCGCGTGAAGGCCATGATCCGCGGCATCGTCGGCGCCGACAAGCTCCGCACCTGCGCCATCACCAGCGCCGGCAAGGGCGAGGGCAAGAGCACCACCGCCCTCAACCTGGCCATCGCCATGTGCCAGGACTTCGACCAGCGCGTGTGCCTGGTGGACGCCGACCTGCGGCGCCCCCGCGTGCACCGTCTGCTCGGCTTCACGCCGCGCCGCGGGCTGAGCGACGTGCTCAACGGCGACGCCCTGCCCGAGGACGTGCTGATCGCCGACACCGTGCCGCGCCTCACGGTGCTGCCGGGCGGCCGCTCGTCGCGCACCCCCTCCGAAATGCTCGGCTCGCCGCGCATGCGCCAGCTCATCGAGGAGCTCAAGAGCCGCTTCGACTTCGTGCTCTTCGACACCCCGCCCGTGCTCACCGTGGCCGACGCCATCGTGCTGGGGCCCATGACCGACGGCGTCATCCTGGTCATCCAGGCGGGCAAGGTGCGCAAGCGCCCCGTCGAGCGCGCCGTCGAACTCCTCCACAACTCGCGGATCCTCGGCTTCATCCTCAACCGCGGCGACATGGTCCTCTCCCACTATGGCTACCGCTACTACGACCGCGGCTACTACTACTGAGACGCCGCCGTCCGGCCATCCGGGGAGCCCAGCACCGTGACCCAGACTCACGAATCCGCGCTGCTCCACAAGATCGCCGCCCGCGAGGCCGCCGTGGCCGTGGTCGGCCTCGGCTATGTCGGGCTGCCGCTCGCCGTCGAGTTCGCCCTCGCAGGCTTCCACGTATGGGGCATTGACGTGGACGCCGCTCGTGTCGCGGGCGTGAGCCGCGGCGAATCCTACATCGGCGATGTCCCCTCCGAAACCCTCGGCACCGTGGTCGCCCGCGGCCTCCTGCGCGCCTCCACCGACGCCGCCGTGACGGCCCACTGCGACGCCGCAATCATCTGCGTGCCCACCCCGCTGCGCAAGACCAAGGACCCCGACGTGTCCTTCATCGTGGACGCGGTGTCGAGGGTGCGCGCCCACGCTCACGCCGGGCAGCTCATCGTGCTCGAGAGCACCACCTATCCTGGCACCTGCGAGGAACTGGTGGCTCCCATGCTCGCCGAAACGGGGCTCGAGGTCGGCGGCGACCTCTTCCTCGCCTTCAGCCCTGAGCGCGTGGACCCCGGCAACAAGAAATTCACCACGCGCAACATCCCCAAAGTCGTCGGCGGCATCAACGAGGCCTCCACGCGCGTGGCGGCTGCCCTCTACGGCGCCGTCATCGAGCGCATCCATCCCGTCTCGTCCACCAAGACTGCCGAGATGGTCAAGCTGCTCGAGAACACCTTCCGCAGCGTCAACATCGGCCTCATCAACGAGCTGGCCATCATCTGCGACCGGATGGGGGTGGACGTCTGGGAGGTCATCGAGGCCGCGGCCACCAAGCCCTTCGGCTTCATGCCCTTCTACCCGGGGCCCGGCCTCGGCGGCCACTGCCTGCCCATTGACCCCATTTACCTGTCGTGGAAGGCCAAGCTCCTGGACGTCGAGGCCAACTTCATTGACCTGGCGGCCCGGGTCAACGCGGCCATGCCGCGCCACGTCGTCGAAAAGATCACCGCGGCCCTCAACGACGAGGCGAAACCCGTACGCGGCTCGCGCATCCTCGTCCTCGGCGTGGCCTACAAGCGCGACGTGGCCGACATCCGCGAGTCCCCCGCCCTCGACATCCTCAAGCACCTGATCGCCCTGGGCGCCCACGTGGCCTACAGCGACCCCCACGTGCCTCGGCTCCAGTACGGCGGCCTCGACCTCGCCTCCGTGGAACTCACGCCCGAAATCCTCGCAGCCCAGCACTGCGTCGTCATCGTCGCCAACCACACGGCGTTCGACTACCGCGCAGTGGTGGCTCACGCGCCCCTGGTGCTCGACACTCGCAATGCGGCCAGGGGCTGCGTGGGCCGCGCCCGCGTGGTCAAGCTGTGAGCCGGTCTCGCGCGGCGCCGCCGCTGCCGGGCGGCAGGCCGACCTGAAAGTGAGGCAGCGATGCGCCTGGTTGCAGCCGCCCTGGGAGCGGCCCTCCTCGTCATCGTCATCCTCGCGGGCACGCGCCTCTACCAGGCCATCGAACGCTCCCGCGGGCCCGAGCCCTATGTGCCCCGGCCTGCATCTCCCGCGGCGCCCAAGCCCTCGCCCCAAGCCCCGCGCTCCCCGGACCCCACCCCCGTGCCCACGGTGGAAGCATGGCGGTCGTGCCCCATCATCCCCGTGCCCAAGGTCTACACCGAACGCGGCCAGATGGGCGAGTTGTTGGGTTCCGACGGCGCCGCCATCGTCGTGGGCGCCGCGGCCACAGAACCCGAGCGCTACGCTGCCGAACGCCTTCAGGCCCTCATCCTGCGCCGCTTCCAACGCACGCTGCCCATCGTGTCCGAGGGCGACACCCAGGCCCGCCAGATCCTCCTCCTCGGCCAGCGCGCCACCAACGCCTGGCTCGATCGCCTCTGCCGCGAGAAGAACCTCGACCTCGGCCCCTCATCACCCGGGCACGACGGCTTCATCCTCGAGGTCCTCGACGAACCGGGCCGGCAGATCCTCCTCATCGGCGGCAGCGACCCGCGGGGCGTGCTCTACGGGCAGGACGCCTTCTGCGATCTCCTGCGCCCCGCCGAGGGCCAGCGGGTCGTCTTCCCCATCGTCTCGGTCCGCGACTGGCCCAGCATCGCCTGGCGGGGCCGGCCCTACCCCGACCTGCGTCGCCACGCGCTCCCCGGCGTCTTCGACGCCTATGCGCGCGCCCGCTTCAACTTCATTGATCTGCGCGACGCTCCCCGGCCTCGGGGCCAGTTCGGCTTTGCGCCGGGCGCGGCGCTCAACCGCCAGGAGATCAGCGACGTCATCACGCAGGCCCACCGCCGCGGCATCTTCGTCTATGGCACCGTCTCCTGCTCCCAGGCCGACCAGGAGCCCGAGAAGGCGGAACGGACCTTCGCCGAGCTGCGCGAACTGGGCGCCGACGGCTTCTGGCTCGACTTCAATGACCTCGGAGCTCCGGCCGGCGCGCCCACTCTCGTCGAGCGCATCCTCAGGTTCGCGCGAGGACTGGGCATCGAGGGCCGCTGCATCGCCACCACGCCGCCCATTGGCGCGTACGAACGCCCCGCCACCGACTATGCGCGACGGATGGCCAAAGTGCCCGGCTTCGACGCGGCCACCTGGTTCTTCACCTGCGTGCCCAACAGGCCCATGGCCGATGCCGCACGCGAAGTCGGCCTCAAGTGCCCCGGATGGTGGCACAATTGGCCCTCGTGGGACCAGGGATTCCTCTCCAAAGACGAAGGCTATCCCTATCTGCGCACCGACGATCGGCCGGCCTACATGGAACTGCGCCCGCTCAGCGCCGGCTGGCACAGCCCGAGCTACGACGACCTGCGCGACGCCGCCCAGTACACCAATACCGTCATGTTCTGGCGCTACTTCGCCGAAGAATACGCCGCGGGAGTCATGGGCATCTGGGCCTGGCACCCCGAGAAACACGACTGGGGGCGCACCCGCGAAGCCGTCTACCGCTACGTCTTCGGCCCCTCCATGGCCGAGGCGGCCAAGGAATTCGACGACGCACTGGCCGAGCTCAAGCCGTACTTCATCCTTCCCCGGGCCATGTTGCCGGGGATTGACTGGCCGCCGCGGCTCAAGGACCCCACTACGCGCCCCCAGGCCCTTCGGTTGCTCGGCCAGCTCGACGCGCTCCTGGCCAGGCTGGAGGCCGGCGCCCCCGACGCCACGCTCATCCCGCCCGCGCGTCTCCACGAGTGCTACCTCGAGCCCATGCGCGCCACCGTCCAGACTGCCCGCCTTGCAGCCACGCTGGAACTACCCGACGGCGGCTACGCCGAGCTCGAGCGCCGCGTCGGCGAGCTGCTGGTGGCCGACAAGACGGCGGAAGCCGAGCAAACGTTCCGCGCGGGGGCCGAAAAGCTCGCCGTCGTAACCGCTCGCGCCGCGCAGGCCCTCACGGGCCTGCTCTACATCCAGGGCGAGAACTCGTTCTCCTCCTTCTGGCAGAAGAAGCTTTCGGGCTCCGGCGACGTGACCGAGGGGGACGACGCCACACGCAAGAAGGCTGAGGAGGCCCTCAAGGCGTCGGGGCTCAGGGATTACGCTGCGCTGCTCGGCGGCCTGGGGCAGCCGCCCGGCGGCCCTGCCCTGTCCGAACGCGCCGCTGCCGACTGGTTGCGGGGGACGCAGCGCTGGTGCGGGCCGTGGCCGATGGGGCTGGTGGCGTCGGAAGGCGCGGAGGCCCTGGCCATCGTCTATCCCTTTGGCGCGCCCGGCGAGGTGTACCACCGCTTCGAGGCATCCATCAGCCTGCCTGTGCCGACGTTCCAGGGACGCCTCTTCCTCGACGCCTTCGTCAGCTCCAGGGCGATAGGTGAGCCGGCCCCGCGTGTCCGCCTCCTCCAACTGTGGGCAGGCGATCGCCTGCTATGGGAACAAGACGCAGCCGAACCGCACACGGGTTGGCTCTCGTTGGACATCACGGACACCGCGAGGGCAGGGGAGCGCCTCGATCTGCGGTTCCGCGTGGTGAATCGGAGGGGGGTACGAAGATTCGAGCTGAACGCATTCCTGGGGCCTGTGAGGCTACGAGCGCTTGCCCCCCGCGAGCAAAAATGAGATAATCACGCTCGGAAGGCTGTTGCACTGGTTACCTCCCCGGCACAAGCTCAAACTCCATCCACCCCGTCGAGGTCCGGGATAGGAGGGTGATCATGCGCGCGAAGGGGGTCTGGTGTCTGACAGTGGCTGCCTTGCTCGGCCTGGGCGGGCGCGTGTGGGCCGACGAGTGGCGCGGCTGGCGCGGGCTGGAGGCGCAAGGCAAGAGCCGGTCCGACAACGGCCCCACGGCCTGGTCCCCCGACCAGAACGTTGTGTGGAAGACTCCCATCCCGGGCCGCGGACACTCATCGCCAGTGGTCACCCGCGACAGCGTGTTCGCCACCACGGGGTACCCGGCGGAAGCCGTGCCGCTCGTGAAGCGGGCGGGGATCGGCCTCGTTCTCGCCGCCTTCGCGGCTCTGGCCGCTTTGGCAGTGGCGTTCCTGGTGCGAAGCTGCTGGCCCGGGTCATCCCCCTCCTGGCGGGAGTTCCTGGGCACTCTGGTCCTGTGCGTGCTGTTGGGGGTAGTGGCGCACTTCGTGTTCGTAAGCTATGTGTTCCTGCCGGCGGGCGAGACGGGCCATAGCTTCCGCCAGGCTCGATGGCAGCTCTCCTCCGTCGTCGTCTGTCTCGGCCTGATGATCGCGGCGTCGCGCTTCTCGCCCCGGTCGCGGCCGCGGGTTGCCCTCGGCGCAGGGGCTCTCCTCTTCGCGGTCCTGGCCTTGATGGGCCGGCCCGACCAGGACTACTACCGGCCGATGGGCGGGAGCGAATTCGGGGGGCTGATCGCCGCCGTCCCCGCCCTGGTCCTGGCCGTAGGGGTGACTCTTCTGCTTCGCGCCCTCCTGGCGCGGCCGAGCACGGAGTCGTCACCGCCGCCGCAGGGGAGAACAGTGTCCGTGCCTCTCGCCCTGGTGCGTCTTGGCCTGGTGGGCGCGGTGTCGCTCGTGGCTCTCGCGGGACTCAGGCTGCACGTGCCGCAGGTGGCCATGAAGATAGCGCGCCACATGGCCGTGACGACCCCGGGCACCATGTCGGCCTTTGCGTGGCCGAACATCGTGCTCCCGATTCCTCTTGTGGCAGGCGCCCTGTGGCTTGTGGCCGAGGTGGCGGGCCTCTGGCCCAGGCGGGTGCGTCTGGGCAGGCTCTTCGCGGCTGGTATCCTGTGTGCGGCGGCGCTTCTGCTGATCGAGCGGAACTGGCTGGGGACTCGCCGCGAGTTCACCCGAGCTATCGTGTGCCTGGATCGGGCCAGCGGCAGGATGAAGTGGGTGCGCCCGTGCGCACCCGGCCCTGAGTTCGGCACGCACCCGATGAACTCCCAGGCCACGCCCACCCCTGCGGTGGACGATGAGCGAGTGTATGCCTACTTTGGCTCGCACGGCCTCGTGTGCGCCGACTTCTCAGGCAAGATCCTGTGGACAAACAAGGAACTGCCCTTCGAGGGCGACATTCATGGCGTCGGGGCCTCCCCGATCCTGGCCGAGGGCCGGATCGTGATCGACTCGGGGCAACCCAACGCCCCTTATTTGGCAGCAGTGGATTCTGCGAGCGGGAAGACGTTGTGGAAAACGCCACGACCCAGTGTCGCGCCTAACCACGGCGAGCACCGGCCCCCGACCCTTGCGTCGGTGGACGGCCGGAAAGTGATCATCATCTGGGGCTGGTATGAATTGCGCGCCTACGACTTCGACTCGGGCAAGGAGCTCTGCTGCTACCCCATCGAGCGCAAAGCGGGGTGCGAGATTGTCGCCAGCCTGCTGGTGGACGGCGACACGCTCTACCTCCCCCAGGTTTTCACGTTCCGAGCCCTGAGCCTCACCAAGCTCCTCAAGGGGGAAGACCCCCTCGTGTGGACCGCCGATCTGAATGGCAGAGGCCCCAACACCTCGTCGCCCGTGCTGGCGAAGGGCCTGTTGTTCATGGTCTCCGACACCAAGGGCCACGTGACCTGTCTGGATGCGAAGACCGGCGCCCTCGTCTGGTAGGAGAAGCTGCCGGCAGTGAATAGCCTGGCATCGCTCATCGCGATCGGCGACAACATCTACGTCCCGCACGTCTCGGGGGTCACCCATGTGCTGCGCGCCGGTCGCACATTCCAGATCGTCTCTGAGAACGACCTGAAGGAGCAGATTTACGCCACGCCGGCTCCCGTGGACGGCCGATTGCTCCTACGCACGGTCAGACACATGTGGTGTATCGGCGGCTGAGAGGTCCCCCCGGCACACGCAACCTGCGGAGAGTCGCATGTATCGCGGACGGCAGATTGGCGTGGTGGTGCCCGCCTACAACGAAGAGACCCTGATCGGCCGCGTGCTCGAGACGATGCCGGCCTTCGTGGACCGTATCTACGTGGTGGACGACGCGAGCCACGACCAGACCGCCTCTCGCGTAGCCGAGTACGCTGCGCGGGAGCCAGGCCGCATCGTGCTCCTCCGCCATGAAAGCAATCAGGGCGTCGGCGCGGCCATTGTCACCGGCTACCGCCGAGCCGTCGAGGACGGGATCGAGATCGCTGCCGTGATGGCTGGTGACGCGCAGATGGCCCCCGCCGACCTGCCCGCCATGCTCGACCCCCTGGTGGACGGAGCGGCCGACTACGTGAAGGGCAACCGCCTCTTCACCGGCGAGGCCTGGAAGAAGATCCCCCGCACCCGCTACCTCGGCAATGCGTTCCTCTCCCTCTTGACCAAAGTCGCATCGGGCTACTGGAACGTGGCCGACAGCCAGACCGGCTACACGGCCGTCAGCCGACAGGTCCTCACCGCCCTGCCGCTGGACAAGCTCTATCGCCGCTACGGCTACCCCAACCACCTGCTGGTCATGCTCAACGTCTACAACTTTCGCGTGGCCGATGTGCCGGTCACGCCTGTTTACAACATCGGTGAGAAGAGCGGCATCCGCCTTCGCAGCGTCATCCCGCGCATGTCGTGGCTCCTGCTCAAGTGCTTCCTGTGGCGGATGAAGGAGAAGTACATCATCCGCGACTTCCATCCGCTGATCTTCTTCTACGCTGTGGGAGCCCTGCTTCTCGCCGCTTGCCTGGCGCTCGGCGCGCGGCTCCTCGTCCACTGGAGCACCTACGGCGTCATCCCCAAGACCAATGCCTTGGCCGCCATGACGCTCTTTATCTCCGGCATCCAGTTCCTGCTGTTCGCCATGTGGTTCGACATGGACCACAACAAGCCGCTGAACCGTCCGACAGCGGCCCCCGGCACGCGCCGCGATGGCTCCGCCGCGCCGCCCCCGCGCGGCTCGTGAGGCCCACATGCGCATCCTGGTGGACATCAGCCATCCGGCCCACGTGCACCTCTTCCGCAACGCGATTCGCATCTGGCGGGACCGCGGCGACCAGGTGCTCACCACGGCCAGAGAGAAGGAGGTCGTCACCGCGTTGTTGGCCCGTTACGGCATCCCCTTCGAGACCCTCACGCGCCAGCGGCGCGGGCTTTTTGGCCTGGGCCTGGAACTGATCCAGCGCGACTGGCGCCTCTGGCGCCGAGCGCGGCGTTTTCGCCCGCAGTTCCTCATCGGAACGTCGCCCTCGGCCGCCCACGTCTCGCGCCTCGTCCATGGCACGTCCATTTTCTTCAACGACGACGACCGCAAGGCTGTGCCGCTCGTCTCGGCGCTGGCTCACCCCTTCGCACACTGGATCTGCACGCCGGACGCGATCCAAGAGGACTATGGCCCCAAGCACATCAAGCACCCGAGCTATCACAAGCTGGCCTACCTGCACCCCAGCCGCTTCACACCCGACCCGCGGGTGCGCGCCGAGCTGGGCGTGGGCGAGGGCGAGCGGTACTTCCTGCTGCGCTTCGTGAGCCTGGAAGCCCACCATGACGCCAAGGCCCGGGGCCTCCCGGCAGTCACCAAGCTCCAGTTGCTCGAGCTGCTTGCGCGCTATGGGCGCGTCTTCGTCAGCTCCGAGGCGCCCCTCACGTCTCCCTTCGACGCGCACAGGCTGCCCGTGCCCCCGGACCGGTTCCACGACGTCCTCGCCTTCGCCGATCTCGTCGTCTGCGACAGCCAGACCGTAGCGTGCGAGGCCGCCGTCCTGGGCACGCCGAGCCTGCGCTGCAACACGTTTGTCGGCCACCTCAGCTACCTCGAGGAACTCGAGCACCGCTACGGCCTCACGCGCGGCTTCCGGCCCGAGCAGGCCGGCGACCTCTTCCGCCTCGCCGCGGAATGGGCGGCCGATGCAAAGCGGCGCGCGGCCTTCGCCGAGCGCCGCCAGCGCATGCTCGCCGACAAATGCGACCTCACGGACTGGATGGTCCGCTTCATAGACGGCCTCGCCCACGGCCAACGGCCCCGGAGAACCGCGTGACGCACCACGGGGAGAACTCGCCTGGAATCCGTGCCGTGATCGTGGTGGGGGCGCGCCCGAACTTCATGAAGGCCGCGCCGATCCTGCACGCCATGGCAGCGCGCGGCGGCTTCCGCCCCCGGCTCGTCCACACCGGCCAGCACTACGACGAGCGGATGAGCGACGTGTTCTTCCGCGAGCTCGAGATGCCCGCTCCCGACGTCAATCTCGGCGTCGGCTCGGGCAGCCACGGGGCTCAGACCGCCGAGATCATGATACGCTTCGAGCCCGTGCTCGCCGAGTCGCGGCCCGATATCGTGCTGGTCGTCGGCGACGTGAACTCCACCGTGGCCTGTTCGCTCGTGGCGGTGAAGCTCGGAATCAAGGTGGGCCACGTCGAGGCCGGATTGCGCAGCGGCGACCGCTCGATGCCCGAGGAACTCAACCGCATCGTCACCGACGCCGTCTCGGACCTGCTGTTCACCACCGAGGCGGGCGCCCGCGCGAACCTGCTGCGCGAGGGGCGGCCGGCCGGGGCCATCCACTTCGTCGGCAACACGATGATTGACACCCTGCTCCGCTGCCGTGCGCGGGCCGAACGCTCGCCCATCCTTGAGCGGCTGGGCCTCGGCGCCGACCCGCGCCCCTACGCCGTGCTCACCCTGCATCGTCCCAGCACCGTGGACGAGCCGCGGATGCTCGAGGCCGTGCTCGACGCCCTGCACGAGGTGGCGCGCACACTCCCCATCATCTTCCCCATCCACCCGCGCACCGCCCGGCAGCTCGGGGCCGCCGGGCTCGGCGCGCGGCTCCTCCCGCTCGCCCCAGGCCAGGCGGCCGGCCCGGTTGGGCTGCACGCCGTGCCGCCCCTGGGGTACCTGGACTTCCTGAAGCTGATGTCGAACGCGCGGCTGGTGCTGACTGATTCTGGCGGCATCCAGGAGGAGACGACGATCCTGGGCGTGCCGTGCCTCACGCTGCGCGACAACACCGAGCGGCCCGCCACGATCGAGCACGGCACCAACGTGCTCGTCGGCCGCGATCCGGCCCGAATCATCGCCGAAAGCCGCCGGGCGCTTGCCCGACCGCCCGGGCCTCCGGCCGCTCCGCCGCTGTGGGACGGGCGGGCCGCCGAACGTATTGTGGACGTCCTTGCGACCACCCTCTGAGGCGCCGGGAGAGCCACCGTGCCCATCGGGTCCCCTGCCTACGACCGACGCAGGCTTCGGCTGCTCGCCCGCGAGGTGCTCGGCCCCGACGTGCTCGACATCGGCTACGCGCAATTGCCGAACCCGCATCTGCGGCAGTTCCGCACGGTGGGCCTCGACCTCGCCAGGCCGAAGCAGCCCTCCGGCTATGCCGAGGAAATCGTGGGGGATGCGATGAACCTGGCCGCTGCCCTCGGCGCGCGCCAGTTCCACAGCATCGTCTGCGGCGACATCATCGAGCACCTCGAGGCCCCATACGCATTCCTGCGGAGCCTGCATCCCTTCCTCGCCGGCGGCGGCCGGCTCGTGCTCTCCACGCCCAATCCGCTGGGCTTCCCTCAAGCGCTCTTCGAGTTCCTGGGCAGCCGCCGATTCTACTACACGGAGGAGCACATGTTCAGCTTCCTGCCGCGCTGGGTGGCCCACATGCTGCAAGTGACAGGCTTTCGGCTGGCGAAGACCCGCCCCGTGGGCCTGAATCTGCTGCTCTTCGTCCCCTGGTGCCCGACATTCATGAGCTACGACGTGGTCTATGTCGCCGAGCCCAGGCAGAACGGCAAGGAGAGGTCCGGCAATGAGACAACGCCTGCTTGAGCTTCTGGCCTGCCCGCAGTGCGAGAGCGGCTTCCGTCTCTGGGCGGGGGAGCCCGGAGAGCGCTCCGCGAGCGAGGTGGAAACCGGCGTGCTCCAGTGCGAACGAGGTCACGTGTATCCAGTCGTGGTCGGGATCCCGCGGCTACTCCCGGCAGCGATGGGCAGATTCCTTCCTGTGATGGGAGATCAGGTCCAGGCGCTTCCCCCGCCAGTGCGCGAGATCGCCCTCCGCGAAGCCGGGGCCCGCGACCATGCGTTCGAGAGGCAGTTCGCTCACACCCAGCGGAGCTTCACGTCGGAATGGGCCGCGTTAGGAGCAGCGGGGAGCGCCTGGGGGCGCAGCGTGGCCGCTCGCAGGCAGCTCTTTCTCGACTCGTTCGGGCTCGCCGCGGACGCATTGCGGGGCAAGACGGTGCTCGACGTGGGATGCGGCCATGGCGAAGTGGAACTGGCGCTGTGCGACTCCGGCGCAGAGGTCTTTGCCATGGATCTGTCGTTCTCAGTGGATTACGTGCGAGCCAGGCTCCGTGCCGTGGCACGGGAGCACGCGGCGAACGTGCACATTGTGCAGGCCAACGCGCACCATGTGCCGTTCAAAAAGCACGCGTTCGACTTGGTCCACAGCGCCGGCGTACTGCACCACACTCCCGACACTGCCGCAGGGTTTCGCAGCGTGGCGGCGCGGGCCAAGACCGGCGGCGCCTGCTTCATCGAGGTCTACTCCACCGAGCTGAAGAACTGGTTCGACTACTCAGTCTACCTCGCGTTCCGCGCCGCGCGTCCCGTGACGAGCCGCCTGCCCCACTGGCTGTTGCACGGCGTGTGCTGGAGCGGCGCCCTGCCGCTCTGGGCTTTCGTGAGGGTCTACAATGCACTGGCCGGGCGCGAACGGTACACGCGGCGCACGGTGCGCGAGATGCAGCTCTCGCTTTTCGACGCGCTGTCGCCGCGATATGCCTGGCACCACACGACCGACGAAGTGACAGGCTGGTTCCGCACGCTCGGTTTCGAGGGAATGCGGAAGACATTCGCCAATCACAACGGCTTTGGCATCACCGGTGTCCTGGCATCGAAAGGGTCGTAGACTCCTCACACCGTCTCGTTGCGGCGACGGGCGCCAACCTGGGGGGACGACTGTGTGCGGCATCGCGGGCCTGATCTGGTGCAGCGGCGAAGCGCCGCCGGTGGAGCTGTTGCTCCGCATGGCCGACGCGCAACGACACCGCGGCCCGGACGGCGAAGGCTTCGCCCTGCTCTCGCTCGATCCGCATGGTTCACGAGGTTTCTCGCGGAACGCTCCCCCGCCGGCCGTGCCGCGGCCGGTCGGGGGGTTCGCCTTCCGCCGGCTCGCGATTCTGGACCTCACGGACGCCGCGGCGCAGCCGATGAGCAACGACGACGGCTCGGTGTGGCTGGTCTTCAACGGCGAGGTGTACAACTACGTCGAGCTGCGGGCCGAGCTGGAGGCCCGCGGCTGCCGCTTCCGCTCGACGGGCGACACCGAGGTCGTGCTCAGGGCGTACGAGGCCTGGGGTGTGGACTGCTTCGCGCGGTTCAACGGCATGTGGGGCATCGGGCTCTGGGACGCCCGCCAGGGCGCCCTGATCCTGTGCCGCGACCGCTTCGGGGTGAAGCCGCTGCACTATCATTTCGATGGCACGCGCCTGGTGTTCGCCTCGGAGATCAAGGCCCTGCTCGAGGCCCCGTGGGTGCGCCGCGAGCCCGACGACACCGCGATCGCCGACTACCTGGTGCACCGCCGCGTCAACTGCACCGAACACACGTTCTTTCGAGGCATCTGGTCGCTGCCGGCCGGACACTTCCTGCGGCTGGAGCTTCCCTCGCCTGTCCCACAGCTGCGCTTGGCCAAGTGGTGGGACATTCGCGAGCATCTCAAGGAACCCCCGCACAGCGAGGCGGCGTGCTTCGAGGAGTTCCGAAGGCTTTTCCGCGATGCGGTCCGGGTGCGCCTGCGGAGCGATGTGCCCGTGGGCACCGCCCTCTCGGGCGGGCTCGACTCTTCGTCGGTCGTCTGCACCGCGCGGCCTTTCCTCCGCGCCGGGAACCAGAAGGCGTTCTCGGCCTGCTACGAGGGGTTCGAGCTGGACGAGAAGCGCTACATTGACCTCGTGGTGGAGCATACCGGGGTTGAAAGCCATGTCACGCGCCCCACAGCCGAGAGCCTGCTGAGCGACCTCGAGCGGTTCGTGTGGCACCAGGAGGAGCCGGTGCGCACGACCAGCATGTACGCCCAATTCAAGGTCTTCGAGCTGGCGCGGCGCGAAGGCACGCCGGTGACGCTCGACGGCCAGGGCGCCGACGAAACGCTGGCGGGCTACCCGTACTTCTTTCCCGTGCATTTCGCCGGCCTGCTTGCATCCGGCCGGCTCGTCGCGTGGTGGCACGAGGCGGCCGCCTACGCGCGGAACCATCGCCGGAGTCTGCCCTACGCCTGGTTGAGCACCCTGGCCGGCTTTGCCTCGCACCGCCGCATGATCCGCCTGGCCAACCGGTTCAGTCATGAGGACAAGGCCTCCTGGGTCTCCCCACCATTGCGCCACCTCGCCGCCGGAATCGCCGCCGAACGCCCATCCGTCTTCGGCGGCCGGCTCAACCAGCGCCTCTATGAGGTCTTCGCCTGGGACGGCTTGCCGGCCCTGCTGCGGTACGAGGACCGCAACTCCATGGCGCACTCGGTGGAGTCGAGGCTGCCCTTCATGGACTGGCGGCTCGTGGTATTCCTGTTCTCGCTGCCGGCCTCGTTCAAGATCCGCGACGGGACCACGAAATGGATCCTTCGGCAGGCCATGGCAGGCACCGTGCCGGCCGCGATTCTGGCGAGGCACGACAAGATCGGCTTCGCCACGCCCGAGAGGGCCTGGATCCGCTCCGCCTCGGCGGGGCCGCTCGCCGATCTGGTGGAGCGAGCCATCGCGCGCGATTTCGGCTGGTGGGATCCGCGCCGCTTGAGCCGGCTATGGAGACGTTTCCGCGAGGGGCAAGCGAGTTCCGCGGGCTCAATCTGGCGCGTGGCGAACCTGATGCTCTGGCGCGAACGATTTTTGGCGTGTTTTAACGGCGGCGGAGGGTAGAATGATAGGGACTCTGCGAGCGCTCTGTCCGGCAACGCGCATTGCCACGTTCAGAGCGCCATTTCCTGGCGGGGAATGCTGGAATGGGTCGGTGGAGGTGGAGGCCTGCGCGCGCCCCGCGCGCAGGCTCAGGACCAGTCGGAGAGCTATTGTGCCAATCGGGTCCCGTGCCTATGACAACCGCCGCTTGCGGACGCTCGCCCGCGAGGTGGTCGGCCCTGACGTGCTTGCCATCGGGTATGCGCAGCTTCCGAATCCGCACTTGCTTCGGTTCCACACGGTGGGCGTAGACCTGATGAAGCCGCTCAGCCCCTCGGGGTATGCGGAGGAGATCCAAGGCGACGCGATGAACCTGGCGGCGTGTGTGGGCGGCCGGCAGTTCAATACGATCGTCTTCGGCGAGCTGATCGAGCACTTGGAGGCTCCCTACCAGTTTCTGCGCGGCCTCCACCCGTTTCTGGCCGAGGGCGGCCGGATCGTGCTCTCAACGCCAAACCCGCTGGGCTTTCCCCAGGTGATCTGCGAGATGCTCAACATCCGGCGCTTCTACTACACGACGGAGCACTACTACTCGTTCCCCCGACGCTGGATGGTGCGCATGCTCGAAGCCACGGGGTTTGAGGTTGTGGCGGTGCGCTCGGTGGGCCTGCAACTGGTCTATCTGGCACCTCCATGCCCCCGATTTCTGAGCCACCAACTCGTCTACGTGGCCCGCCAGCGGGGGAAGCGCCGCGGTGAGTGACTGCCGGGCAGGGGGGCCAAGGGGACACGCGTGGGTGGCGTGAGGGAGCCAGGGAGCGAGGGTGCCGCAGAGGGCGGCCTCGTGGAGGTCCGTGCGCCGGGAAACATGGCACCGCGCCGCTGGCGTCGCGTCGGCGGCTTCGCCCTGGCGCTCGGCATCCTCGGCGGGCTTGCCTGGGTGATCCTGCGCCAGTGGCGTCGCCTGCCGCCGGGGGCCCTCGTGCCCAACTGGTGGCTGGTGGCGGCGTCCTTCGTGGCCTTCCGCGTCTCGATAGTCGCCGTGAGCCTGCGTTGGCGGGCGGTGCTGCGCGCGCTGGGGGGGCGTCTCTCGGCCTGGCAGGCGTACCGAATCCTCGCCTATGCCGCGCTCGGGCTCTACGTGCCGGGCAAGGTGGCGATGGTGGCCGCGCGCTCGTACCTCAGCGCGCGCGAGGGGGTGCCGCTCCGCGTGGCCATGCTGAGCGTGCTGTACGACATCGCCCTCAACCTCATCAGTGCGGCTCTCGTGGTGCCTTTGTGGCTCGCGGTGTCGGGCTCCGGGGTGCCAGGCCACTACCGATGGGTCAGCGCGGGCGTGGCGGCGCTTGGGCTGTGCCTGCTCCACCCGGCACTGGTGAGCCGCGTGGTGAGGCTGGGCGGCCTGCTGTTAGGGCGGCCGATCGAGGTCGCCGGCCTCTCCTACCCGACCATGCTGCGGTTGATCGCGGGCTACCTGAACGTGTGGGCGATGCAGGGCGCCGCATTCTGGCTGTTCGTGCGGGCCTTCTGCGATGTGCCCCCTCTGTACGTTGCAGACTGCGCGGGGATGATGGCCCTCTCGTTGTGCATCGGACTGCTCGTGGTCCTCGCGCCCGCCGGGCTCGGGGTACGCGAAGGCGTGCTCACGGGGGTGCTGTCGCTGAGCATGCCGCTTGCCCTCGCGGCGGCGATCGCGCTGGCGCTGCGCGTGTTTCTGAGCGTCGGCGAACTGCTCAATGTCGGCGCCGTGTTCCTTCTCTCTCCGGTTCTGTCGCCGGCCGGGCGCGTCGAGCCGCCGCCGGGAGGCCCACCGTGCCAGAGTTGAACCGCGCGATCCGTCCCGCGGCAGGTGCGCCGCCACAGCACCCCCCGCCGGACGGCGATTGCAGGGGGCCGGCGGCGAGTTCACTTGGGAGCCTGGAAAATGTACAATGAGGTCTCTGAGATAGCGAGATGAATGCGAGCCCAGAACATCCAGAGCCTCGTTGCCCGGCCCCGGCCCGAACCTGCCTGCTGGGGCTCGGTGTTCTCTGCGTCGCCGCGGCCCTGTTTTTCGAGTTCCTGTGGTACGCCCGCAGGCCGAGCGACCAGGGCATGGTCTTCGCCATCCGCAGGGCGGGGCTGACGGTCACGCTGTCGGCGGCGCGCTATGAAGTCTTCGCCGCGGTTGCCGCCGCGGTTGCGTTCGCGAGCGTGATCGCCGGCTTTGTCCTTGCACGGCGCGCGTTGTGGGGAACGGACCGCCAGGGAGAGCGCAACTCGCCTTGGCGCGTGGCGGTTGCCCTGGGCGTGCTGGTGATCTGTGCGGTGCCGACGTACATGCTGATCGGCTGGGCGAGCGGGAGGCTGCATTACTTTGCGTACTACGATTCGCGGTGGTACCGCCAGATGTTCTTCCGGGAACTCGGCCTGGTGACGACCGCGCGGCTCTTCTGGCTGGCAGGCGGGCTGGCGCTGGCAGCGTGCGCCCTGGCGCGACCGTGGAAGGGCCGGGCCATTTCGAAGCTGCTGGACGGTGTGCAGCGGATGCCGCGTCCTGTGCTTGTGCTGGCCGCGAGCGCCCTTGTCGCGGGCCTGGCGCTGGGGGTATCGCTGGGCATGCTACGCGGCGAGGCCCACTACAACGATGCGCAGGGCTACTATTTCCAGGCCAAGACGTTCGCCGCGGGGCGACTCTGGTCGCCGCTGCCGGGTGGCCAGGAGTTCTTCGACCCCCGAGTAGGTCCCGCTCGCACGGGCGTCGTGTTCTGCTTTCTCGGGGACAGGTGGTTCTTCGTGGCGCCGCCGGTGGCGGCGCTGATCTATGCCGCCGGCTTTCTGATGGGCATGCCATGGTTGATGGCCCCGCTGATGGGCGGAGCGGTGGTGGCCGCGACCTATTCTCTGGCGCGCGAGGTGCTGTGCCCCAGGGCGGCGCTGCTCGCGATGGCGCTCACGGCGCTCTCGGGCTGGCTTGTGTTCAACGCGGCCGAGTATCTGAGTCACGTGCCGTGCCTGCTGCTCATGTTGCTCTTCATGACGGCGGCGTTGCGAACGATCCGCTGCGGGTCGTGGGGTTGGGGCGCGGCTGCCGGGTTGCTGCTCGGCCTGGGCGCGCTGGCGAGGCCGGGGACGGCGCTCGGTCTTTGCCTGCCGTTTGCCGCCGTGTGGGTGGCCTGGCTCATTCGGCGCCCACGCCAGGCCTGGATGCCTGCCATCGCCTTCGCCGTGGCGCTGGCCGTGCCGCTGGCCGGACTGCTCGCGTATAACGCGGCGACAACGGGGAACCCCCTGCTCTCCGGCTATCAAGTGGTGCTGCGCAATCACAAGCTGGGAGCCGACCCCATCCTGGTTCCGGGCTGGAGATGGCGCCCGGTCGTAGGCGTGGCGAACTTCCTGGAGATGGCGTTCCGCTTCGACGCCGCCACCTACCACTGGCCGATCCCGGCGCTGGGAGCCCTCGTGGGGCTCGTGCTGTTCGCGGGGGCAAGGCGCCAGGAAGGGCGCGCATCGCCCTTGTTGCTCGGGGCGGCCGGGCTCACGCTCGCCCTCGTCTACACGCGGTGGAGCAACGTGTCCATCGGCATGAGCGGCCCACGCTACGTTTTCGAGGCTCTCCCGCTGGCGGCCATTCTGGCGGCAGCCGGGCTGGCGGCCCTGCACGACCGCCTCATCGCGAGGGGCTTCCCTCCTGACCGCGTGCGGGCGACGCTGACGCTGGCCCTCGCCGGTTGCTTTCTCTATGGCACGGCGGTCACGCTCGTCCGTGAGTTGCCGCAGTACCGCAACCTCCACGGCGTGGACCTACGGGTATTCGACACCGTGGAAGCTCAAGCGGAGCGGCCGGCCATCGTATTCCTCCCCGTGCCGCACACCACGGCCGGCAGTTCGAGGCTTGTGGCCGCCGTGGCGCGCAACGACCCGGCCATTGCCGGCCCCATCCTCTACGTCCGTGACCTTGGCGAGCAGAACCACAGGTTGATCGCGGCCCGGCCTGGGCGGCACCTGTACCGGTGGGACGAAGCGAGCTTCTCGCTCGTGCCGCTCGGCCCCGACGGTGTCTCAGCGGCCGCTCCGACCGGCAGGCCCTGACCTCTTGTTCCTGACCGGAGGCGATAGGCACTCCCGATGACCGACGCACCCGCCGCGCAGGGCTCGCCGAGCGATGCCCAACTCGCCGTGATCGTGCCCATGTTCAATGAGGCGGCCACAGTGGCCGAGCTGCTCGAGCGCCTCATTGCGGTGCCGCTGCGCATGCAGATCGTGGTCGTGGACGACGGTTCGACCGACGGCTCGCGCGACATCGTCGCCCGCTTCGCTCAGGCCCACCCCGCGGTGGAACTGGTCTGCCACGAGGCCAACCGCGGCAAGGGCGCCGCCGTGCGCACCGGCATCGCGCGCGCCCGCGGCGCCTATACGATCATCCAGGACGCCGACCTGGAATATGACCCAAACGACCTGGTGAGGCTCGTCGAGGCCGCCGAGCGCGAGAAGGCCAGCGTAGTCTACGGCTCGCGGATCCGCGGCGGCATGCCGTTTTCCTACCGCAGCTTCTACTGGGGCGGGCGGCTCGTGAGCCTGGTGGCCAGCGTGCTCTACTGTCAGCGCATCACCGACGAGCCGACCTGTTACAAGCTGTTCAAGACCGAGCTTCTCCAGAGCCTGCCGCTGCGCGAGGAGGGCTTCGGCTTCTGCGCCGAGGCGACCGCGCTGGTGTGCCGCCGCGGCCACCGCATCGTCGAGGTGCCCATCCGCTACCAGCCGCGGTCGCTGGAGGAAGGCAAGAAGATCCGCTGGACGGATGGCCTGCGCGCCATCTGGATCCTCATCCGCCACCGCTTCGGCAAGCGGCGCTGATTGCTGGGAGACGGGAAATGCCAGGCATCCACCATCCGGGGCGGCGACTCATCCTCGCCCTCGTTGTCCTTGCCGGTATCTATGGTCTGGTCGGCCGCTGGTGGGTGCTGGTGGATATTCCCCGCCACCAGGATGGCGTGTACGGGATGATCGCGCGGAACTACCTGAAGTACGGGTACCCCGATATGGGACTGGCGCAAATCGCGACGCCCGGCCCCGTGGTGCCGCGGCCCGAACGCGTGTACTACCAGAATCACCCGCCGCTGGCGCCCCTCCTGAGCTCGGCGGGTGTGGCGCTCTTCGGACCGCAAACCTGGGCCGTGCGGCTGCCGCACCTGGTCTGTGGCCTCGCGCTCGTGGCCGTGCTGGCCGTGCTGGCCGAGCGGATGTCGCGGGAGAGCGACGGGCCGCCCACGCCGGCGTGGGCTTGGGCCGCTGCCCTGGCCGGCGCGGTGCCGATCGCCGTGCGCTATGGCGGGGCATTCGTGGACGTTGTGGGCACGCCGCTCGCGCTGTCCACCTCGTTGGCGTCGCTGTTCTACCTTCGGTACTGTGAGTCGGGACGCGGACGCGACTTCGGGCTGCTCTTCGCGGCCTGCGTGGTCGGCCTTCTGTCGGACTGGCCGGCCTACGTCCTCTGCTTCGCGCTGGCGGGGCACGCGCTGGTGTACCGCTCGCGAGCGCGGCGCGGCGCGATGCTGGCTCTGCCGGCGGCAGCTCTCGCCTGCTTCGTGGGCCTGATGGCCTACGCGCGCGCGATTCCGCAGGAGGGCAACCTGCTTCAGCCCGTCGGCGAAGCCTATCGGAGCTGGGCCGTCGGCGGCAGCGCGCCCGAGGTCGGCCACATCCCGGCGACGACCCTCCTGGCCGACTTCCTGGGCAAGTTCGTCTTGCAGCTTTCGCCGCTCTCGCTCCTTGCGCTCGTGTGGCTGGCACGCCGCGCCTGGCCCGCCGTGCGGGCGCGCGAGAACCGCCGCGACCAGCATGTGCTGCTGCTCTGGCTCTGGCCGCTGCCCTACGTGGCCGCGTTCCCAACGATCTTCTACGCCCATCCCTACTACCATCTGCTGTTTCTGCCCGCCGTGGTGGTGACGGTGGCGCTGGTGGTCGAGGCTTGGGCACGTGGGGGAGGGCGCTGGCGCGGAGCCGCAAGCATTGGGGGCGCCGCGGTGCTGTTCCTCAGCTCCTTCTACGTCGTGACCGAGACGGACCGCTGGGAGCCGCTGCGCCACAAACAGGTGCGCTGGGCGGCCGACCTCGCAAAGCACACGCCGTTCGAGGAGAAGAGCGGATTCGTCCTCCACTATGCGCAGCAGATGCGCTTCGTTGCCGACCGCGCAGTAGTCGAGTACGCAGACACGCCGGCGAAGTTGGCGGCGCTGGGCCCGACCACGAGGGTCTTTGCGCCCCTCGCCCACCCGTGCGGCGACGCGGACCTCTTCGGAGCGTTGCAGGGGCGAGGCCCCGCGACGCTCTGCGGCTCTCTGGTCGCCTTTGGCCCGGACCCGGAGGGAGGCGGGTCGTGGGCGGATGGCATCCTCCGACGCCTGGCGAAGCAGGAGTTGGGTGCCGGGGTCACGCTGGAGAAACTCGCCTGCAAGGTGGTGCCGGCGCGCGACGGCTCGTCGCTGCTCCTGCTCGGCGCCGAGCTCTCGGGGACGCCGAGGGTTCTGCCTGGGGACACGCTGGAGTGGCAGGTGCGGTTTCTCGACGACGGGGGCAAGGTACTCGGTACAGCGTCCATGCCGGCCCAGGCCTCGGCCAGCTACTTCCTCGTCGCGCCGAAGCGATGGCGGGCCCGTGGCGGCCGGGCCGAGCTGGCGCTGAGGCACTGCACGACCGATGCCGCGTCGGTGGGCCGAGGGACGCGGCTGGCGCGCTTTGCGCTTCGCCTCCTCACGTGCCGCCTGTTGGGCAACCCGAAGCCCGCCGTACGCCCGCTCGGCCGGGTCGAGCTGGAAGTCCCCTGACCGGAGATGGCCATCGTTACCCACCACTCACAACCCTCGATAGTGATGCTCCTCGACAACGCCTTCCTGCCCGATCCCCGGGTAGCAAACGAGGCGCGGAGCCTGGCCGCGGCCGGCTATCGGGTGACGATCCTGGCCTGGGACCGCGAGAATGAGCGCCCGCCCATCGAGCGGTGGCACGGGGTGCGCCTCGAGCGCTTCGGCCCGCGCAGCCGCCACCACTTGGGTTCCCTTCAGGCCCTCTACCTGCTGGCCTTCTGGTGGCGCGCCTTCTGGCGCCTCCTGGAGCTGCGGGCCGACGCGATTCACTGCCACGACTTCGACACCCTGCCGCTCGGCTGGCTGGCGGCCGCGGTGAAGGGCTGCCGCCTGGTCTACGACGCGCACGAGAGCTATGCCGATATGCTCGGCGCGAATGTGGCGCCGTGGATCAAGCGAACGGTCACCTGGGCCGAACGGCTGCTGATCGGCCGCGCCGACGCCGTGCTCACCGTGGGCGAGTTGCTGGCGGCGGACCTCCGCCAGCGCGGGGCGCGACGCGCCTGGGTGGTCGGCAACTGGAAGCGCCTCGACGAATTCGCCTTCGACCCCGCGGCCCTGGCGGCCCGGCGCCGCGAGGCCGCCCCCGAGGGCCGCCTGCTCGTGGCCTACATCGGCTGGCTGAATGTGGACCGCGGCATCGCGCCCCTGCTCGAGGCCGTGGAGGCCGTGGACGGCGTGGTCCTGCTCGTGGGCGGCGACGGGCCGGCGGCTGGCGACGTGCGCGCGGCCGCCGCCCGGTGCCCCCGCATCCGCTACCTGGGCTTTGTTGACCCCGTGCTGGTTCCGCTGTATACTTCGATGGCCGATGCGGTCTATCACGGCCTGGATGCGGCGAACCGGAACGCGCGGTTCAGCGCGCCCAACAAGCTTTTCGAGGCCCTCGCCGCGGGCCGGGCCGTGGTGTGCAACGATTGCGGCGAGCTCGGGCGCATCGTGCGCGAGGAGGGCTGCGGCATCGTAGTGCCGGAGCTCGCGCCGCGCGCGCTCGAAGGCGCGTTCCGCGAGCTGCTCGAGCCCGGCCGCCTGGCCGCATGCCAGGCCCGGGCCCGCGCGGCAGGCCGCGGCCGCTACCACTGGGCGGCTGCCGAACGCGCCCTGCTCGACCTCTACGCCGCCATCGGAGTCGCCCCCAAGGCAGGGGAACCCAATGCCTGACGCGCCCTTCGGCCTCCGTGGCCTCAAGCTCTCGGTCGTCATGCCCGTCTACAATGAGCGCGCGACCATCGAGGAAATCCTCCGCCGCGTCGAGGCCACGGGCCTGGCCCACGAGATCATCGCGGTGGACGACGCCTCGACCGACGGCACGCGCGGCGTGCTGGAGAGCCTGCCGCCGGGGCGCGTGCGGCTCCTGTGCCACGACGCCAACCGCGGCAAGGGCCGCGCCGTGCGCACCGGCATCGAGGCCGCCACGGGCGACATCATCCTCATCCAGGACGCGGACCTCGAGTACGACCCCGCCGACTACCCCGCGCTGTTGAAGCCGATCGTGGACGGCGTGGCCGACGTGGTGGTGGGCTCGCGGTTTCTCGGCGGGCCGCACCGCGTGCTCTACTTCTGGCACTACCAGGGCAACCGCCTGCTCACCACGCTCTCGAACGTGCTCACGAACCTGAACCTCACCGACATGGAGTGCTGCTACAAGGTCTTCCGCGCCGAGCTCCTGCGCCGCCTGGTGCTCCGCAGCGAGCGGTTCGGCATCGAGCCCGAGCTGATCGCGCGCGTGGCCCAGCTCGGCTGCCGCATCTACGAGGTGCCCGTCGCCTACTTCGGCCGCGACTACGCACACGGCAAGAAGATCACCTGGCGCGACGGCCTGGCGGCCCTCTGGCACATCCTGCGCTTCTCGCTCACGCGGCCGCGGCTGCGGCCCGGATCCCCCGACCGCCCCGAACGCCGGGAATAGGCCGATGATCATCATCCTTGGGGCTGGCTTGGCCGGCCTGAGCACAGCGTATCATCTGCGCCGAGCGGGATGCCGGGCTCTTGCTCTCCACGAGCGCGAGGAGCGCCCCGGGGGCCTGTGCCGCTCTGAGGCGCGCGGCGGCTTCACCTTCGACTGCACCGGCCACTTCCTCCACCTGCGCACGCCCGAGATGGCGCGGCTGGCCGGCCGCCTGCTCGGACGCGAGTTGGCGACGGTCGTCCGCAGCTCCTGGGTCTGGTCGCAGGGGGTCTACACCCGCTATCCGTTTCAGACAAACACCTTCGGCCTGCCCATCGAGACCGTGAAGGAAGTGCTCCTGGGCTACATCCAGGCGATGCTCGACCGCGAATCACGCGAATCGGCGCGAATGAACGCCACGCGTATGAGATCGAAGCCCCAAAGCTTCGAGCAGTGGATTCACGAGACCTTCGGAGCAGGCATCGCCAAGCACTTCATGATCCCCTACAACGAGAAGCTGTGGGGTATTCACCCACGGTTCCTCAGCACCGAGTGGATGGGGCGCTACGTGCCGCCCGCTCCGATCGAGCAGGTGATCGAAGGCGCGCTCACCGACAAGGCCTCCGGCGAGGGCTACAACGCCACGTTTCGCTACCCGCGCGCCGGGGGCATCGAAACGCTCGTCCGCGCGCTCGCCGCACGGGCCGGCCCCATCCGCGTCGGCTCCGAGGCCGTGGCGATTGACCCGCGGCGCCGCCGCGTGGAGTTCGCCGACGGCTCGCGCGCCGACTACGCGGCCCTCGTGAGCACCCTGCCGCTGCCCGAGCTGGTGGCGCGCCTGCGCCCCGTGCCCGACCGCGTGCGCGACGCGGCGGCGAGGCTCCGCTGGGCCTCGCTCTACTCGGTGAATCTCGGCCTGGGGCGCGATGCCACCGACGGGCGGCAGTGGGTCTATGTGCCCGAGCGGCGCTTCCCCTTCTACCGCGTGGGCTGCTTCTCGAACGTCGCGGCCTCGATGGCCCCCCGCGGTGGCGCCGCCGTGTGGACTGAGGTCTCCTACCCCCCCGCCCGCCCGCTCGACCGCTCGCGCGTCCGGCGGCAGATTCTCGACGGCCTCCGGGAGATGGGCTGGCTGCGCCGCCGCCGCGACATCGCCATCGAATGGCAGCTCGATATCCCGTTCGCCTACGTGATCTATGACGCGCACCGTCGCCGTGCGACCGAGACGATCCTCCGCCATCTCGCGAAGCGCGACATCTACTCCATCGGCCGCTACGGGCGCTGGGAGTACTCCTCGATGGAAGACGCGCTGCTGCAAGGCCGCGAGACCGCGCAGCGGCTGCTGGAGAGGCATGAGACTTGACCACCGAGACTGACACCCGCCCGGCCATTTCGATCCTCATCCCGATCTACAACGAGGAGTCAATCCTCGAAGCCTCCGTGCGCGAGTTGACCGGCGGCCTGGCCACGTACGGCCTGCCCTACGAACTCGTGCTGTGCGAGAACGGCAGCAGAGATCGCACGGTGGAGATCGGGGAACGCCTGTGCCGCGAGTTCCCCACAGTGCGGTTGCTGCGATGTCCCATCCCCAACTACGGCGCGGCCCTGGCCATGGGCATCCGCGAGGCGCGCGGCGACAACATCGTGTGCTTCGAGATCGACTTCTACGACATCCCCTTCGTCGAGATCGCCCACGTGCTGCTCAAGAAGTACGACGCGGTGATCGGCTCGAAGCGCGCCCGCGGCGCCCGCGACCGCCGCCCGCTCATCCGCCGCTTCATCACCTGGGGCTTCAACACCTTTCTCCGCATCGTCTTCGGCTTCACCGGCACCGACACGCACGGCATCAAGGCCTTCCGCGCTGCGCCCGTGCGCCCGCTGGTAGACGCCTGCAAGACCGACAAGGACATCTTCACGACCGAGCTGGTCATCCGCATGGAACGCGCCGACCTGCGCCTGTGCGAAATCCCCCTGGAGATCACAGAGAAACGCCCCGCGCCCGTCAACATCCTCCGCCGCGTGCCCAACGCCCTCAAGGGCCTCTGGCGCCTCTGGAAGGCCACCCGCGGCATCCAGCGGCCGGCGCACCCGATGGAGTCCGCCTCCACGAAGCAGGTGGAGAAGTGACGATCTACAACGACCTTCCCAACGCCCTGACAGTGGACCTGGAGGACTGGTATCACTCCGTCCTGGAGGTGGACCCGGCAAACTGGCTGCGCCACGAGGACCGCGTGGCCGCGGCCACCGAGCGCCTGCTGGCGTGCCTGGCCGAGCGGGGGGCGAGAGCCACCTTCTTCGTCCTCGGCCACGTGGCCGAGCGACACCCCGACCTGGTGCCGGCCATCGAGGCGGCGGGCCACGAGATCGCCTGCCATGGCTACGAGCACCGCCTCGTCTACACTCTCTCGCCCAACGACTTCCGGGACGACCTGCGCCGCTCGCTCCACCTGCTGCGCTCGCAGGCGAAGGCCCCGGTCCGCGGCTTCCGGGCGGCCTACTGGTCCATCACTCGCGCCTGCCCCTGGGCGCTCGATGTTCTGGCCGACGAGGGGCTGGCCTACGACTCCAGCATCTACCCCACGCGGACGAGCCTGTACGGGGTGCCCGACGCGCCGCGAGGGCCGTATCGCCTGCGCGCGCCCGGCGGGCGGGCGCTCCTGGAGTTCCCGCCGTCGGTGCTCCGCTTGCCCGTGCGGAACCTGCCCTTCGCCGGCGGCATTTACCTGCGCCTGCTGCCCTACTGGTTCGTGCGATGGGCGATGCGCCGCTTCCGCAGGGGGGGACGGCCGGCCTTGGTCTACATCCACCCGCCGGAATTCGACCCCGGCAAGCCGCGCCTGGCGCTGCCGCTGGCCCGGCGTGTGCTGCACTATGCTCGCCTGGACGCCTTGCGAGTGAAGGTGCCGCGGCTGCTGGCCGACTTCGCGTTCACTACCCTCGGCGCGCTGTACGACCGCTGCGCCGCCGATCCGAAGCTCCCCGTATGGTCGTTGGAGGGTTGGCGGGCCTGATGTCCGCTCAGACCAACAACCCCGTTCGAGTGCCCCCGCCGCGGCGTCGCATGGTGCGCCAGATGCTCGTCGTCCTCGCGCTGGCCGTGGCGATCCGCCTGCCGCTCACGCAGTTCCCGATGGGGCCGTCGGCGGGCACCATCGGGTACGTCGGCCAACGCTGGCTCGAGGGCGCGGTGCCCTACCGCGATGCCTGGGACCACGAGGCCCCCGGGTTGTACCTGCTGTCGGGGGTCACGGTGCGGTACCTCGCCCCGGCCGGCGCCCGGCTCGAGCAGGCGCTGGCCAACCTGCTGGTCGGCCAGCCCGGGGCCTCGCCGCGCGTGACGCCGGGCGAAGCCATGCCCGAGACGTGCCGGGTCGTGATGATGGCCCTCGACCTGATCGGCGTGCTGCTCGTCTACGCGTTCGTGCGCGCCTGGTGTGGGCATACCGAGGCGGTCGTGGCCGCCGGCGTCTGCGGCTTCTTCGGCGGCGCGCTCCTGGTGCAGGGCGACTGCCTGGGGCCGTGGCCTGCGGTGAACTGCCTGGTGATCACCGCGATGCTGGCCGCCCTGCGGTCCGAGGGCCGGGATGCGCGCTGGCTCCTTGCGAGCGGGCTGCTTGCCGGGCTGGCGGCGTGCTTTGAACTGCTTGCGCTGTTCTACGCGCTGGCCATCGTGGCGTGGGCCGCGGCGACGCGGTGGGGCGTGGATGGATGGGGCCGGCGGTGGGTGCTCCGGCCGGCTCTGGTGCTGGGGGCGGCCGCGGTGCCTCTGGCCGGCTTCGCCGTCTATTTCTGGTCGCGCGGCGCGCTCCACGAACTCTGGCGCAGCGCGGTGGTCTACAACATGCTCTACCGCTGGCTGCCGGTCGCCCTCCGCACGCCGGGATACCACTGGCAGGTGGTCCGGTCGCTGGCGCCGGAGCAGGGCGCCCTGTGGCTATTCGCGGGCGGCTGGGCGCTGCATGCCTTCTCGGTGGGGTTCAGCCCTCAGACCCGACTGGTGGCCTACTGGGGCGTGGCAGCTCTGGCGGCGGCGCTGACCACCCGTCAGGTTGTTCCGGCAGACTTCCTTCAGGTGGTGCCCCCGTTGGCCATCGGCGCCGCCCTGGCCGCGACGAACCCGTCGGAGCGCTTCATGACTCGGGACGCGCGCGGGCGCCTCGAGACGCGCAGCATCATGCTCGCCCTGCTGGCTGCGGGCATGGCGGCCGGCTTCGTGTACACGGAATGGCGCGCCTACCACACGTACGCCTCGCGGGCCGAGGACCGCGCCGAGCGTGCCGCTGCGACCGTGGCGGACATGATCCGCGATCGCACGATGCCCGGCCACCCGATCTATGTGTGGGGCGCGGGGCCGCAGATCTACGTCCTCGCCGACCGTCCCGCCGCGCATCGGATCTTCTACAACCGTCCCCTGAACGCCTCGCGGGTGGTCAAGGAGTACTTCGGGCTGGGGGTGTTCGAGGACATCTGCCGGGCCTTGATCCGCGCGGAGCCGGTCTTCTTCGTCACCACCGAGGATGCGCTGCCCGAGGCCCCTGACCTGGAGGGGCCCCTGAGCCTCTGGTTCCGCTTCATGCGCGAACGCGTCGAGGGGCGCGAGCGCTACGAGGGGAAGCCGTGGCGGATGGAGGAGACTCGGCCCTACCTGCTCTACGTGCGCAAGGACCGCTCCCTGATGCCCTGAGCCGCGCGCGGCTCACGCCTCCCAGTAGCGTTGGGCCGCCAGGGCCGCGAGCGCATCGCTGTGGTAGAGCCCGCGGCGCCAGCGGCCGCGCAGCCGCGTGAGCGCGCGCAACATGGCCCAGGCGTGCCGCGATGGCCGCACCGTGGAGGGCCCCTGGCGCTGGAGGCGCACCGGGATGCGCCGGATCGCCAGGTTGTACTTGAGGGCGATGTAGAGCAACTCGATGTCGCCGGCGAACGAGGTCTCGACAAGCAGCGGGAACAGCGCGTCCGCCACCTCTGCGCGAAAGCCCTTCAGGCCCGCCTGCGAGTCGGGAATGCCGCCCGTCACCAGCAACCGCACCGCGTGGCGGAAAAGGCTCGTCGAGAGCCTCCGCGTCCAGGGCTGGCTCTCGTGGTACGCGCTGTCGGGCAGCGTCCGATCACCCACCACGAGGTGAAACCCCCGATCATTGATGAGCCGCTCGATGTACGGCAGGGCCGAATGGTCGAACGGCACATCGGCGTCCGTGAAGACCTTGCAGGACCCCGCCGCCGCGGCCATGCCGTCCCGAAGGGCGGCGAACTTGCCCCGGTTCGTGGGGCAAGATACCACCCGAAGCCGCCCGCCTTGGAGCCTCGTGAGCAGCTCGAGCGAGCCGTCAGTGCTGCCGTCATTGGCCGCGACGATCTCGTGGTCGGGGCAGCGCTGCTCCAGATAGGTCTGGAGCCCGCGCAGGCTCTCCTCCAGAAACGGCGCAGCATTGAAGACCGGGATGACGACCGAGAGTCTCACGGTCGAGGAGTCTTTCCTGCCAAGGCGTAGAGGAGGTTGCCGAGGGGCTGTCCCACACGATGTTCCAGTGTATCAAGTCGCTCGGCGAGGCGCCAGGAGACTCCCGCGAGGAAGGGCGCCACACCGCAGAACCGCCCGGAACGCCGCACGTCGAGTCCCGCGGCCCCCAGGGCCTGCACCAGCCGCCCGCGAGTGAACCGGGTAATGTGCTGCTCCCCACGCATGGGCGGCGACAGGCCGAAGAGGTCCATCAGCCGCTCGATCACCGGCCACAGACTCGCGCCGTTGGGCGTGGAGACGAGCAGCGCCCCCTCGGCGGCCAGCAGTCGGCCGAGAAGGCCCAGGAGGGCCGCCACCTGGGCCGCTGGCAGGTGCTCGATCACCTCCAGGCACACGATCAGATCGAAGCTCCCGTCGGCGAAGGCCATTTCGTTCGCCGCGGTCAGGTGGAACCGCAGGTTGCCTCTCTCGAACCGCGCGCGGGCGAAGCGAATGGCACCCTCGTTGGCGTCCACAGCGTCCACCTCCGCGCCCTGGCCGGCCAGGAAGTGGGCCACCACGCCCGAGCCGCAGCCGACATCGAGCGCGCGCATCCCGGCGCGCAGCAGGACCAGGGCACTCACGAGCTCGAGCTTGCGCCGGTGCCAGAAGCGCTGCACGGCCGGCCCCGCGACCAGCGCGTCATACTGATAGCTGCCGGGAATGGCCACCGGGTCGCCGCGCCGCCAGCCTTCGGGGGTGGCCTTGCCGCTCATGTCGCGGCCCCTTCCCGCGCCGGCGCAGGGGAGCGCGCCGGCCGCCGCAAGGCGGCCTCGATCAGCCAGGCCGCGATCAGCGCGGTGACGATGAGATGGTAACACGAGTAGTGGCACAGGCCCAGCCCCGAGAAAATCAGGAGCGCAGGAAGCGATAGCGGGAGCACGAAGCCCACGAGCTTGAGCATCATCCAACACCGCCGCGCCGCCAACAAGGCGAGTACGGGCACGGTAAGGAGGCCATGCATCGGGACCTCGAAGCCGAGAGTTCCGATGGCGATCCGCGGCGGGGTGGTCTGTCGTACGATTCGCCAGGCCCGCTGCGCGAGGATGCCCAGATACCACAGCGGGTCGCGCGCGATGTCGCCCAGAACCTTGTCGCGGACCACGTCCTCATAGTGCGGCAGTTCGTAGGGCATGACGTAGTAGCGTCCCGCCTTGTCCCAGTACGTATTCTCGAAGAGCACGCGCGTCCTTGCGGTGGCGGGCACCTTCACGCCGTAATCGCGCTCGAGGATGGGCAAGGCATAGTCGGCCGCCGCCTGATCATCCCACTTGTAGCCGTGGGTCGAGTCGAAGTCGCCCAGGCCGCACCAGATCGGGTGCCAGAACAGGTGGTTGTGCGAGCGCGGCCCGACATAGGGGTGCCCGCCCGCTGCCGCGACCACGCGCTGAGCCTGGGCAAACTTCGCATCGAAGAAATGCGCCCAGGCCCACGTGCCGACGCCGTACGCGGCCACCAGCACGAGCACCAGCCCCACCCTCACGAGCCAACTCGCCTGCGCGAGCAGCAGATAACACCCGAGCGGCGACAGGATGAGCACGAGCGGCTCGGGGCGCACCTGCTTGACGGAGGCCAGCAGCAGCCCAGCCGCCACCGGCACGGCCCACAGGTAGCCACGCGCCGCCCTGCGCTCGCCGAGAAGAGGCACGTGAAGCGCCAGGAGCCACACAGCCGCCGTGATCGGCCAGCCGAACGTGTTCTCCCGCGCATAGACCTCGTGCAACTGAAACGGGTTCGAGCCCAGCAGCACGGCCAGCACGAGGCCGAGGATCGGCTGGCGCACATACCAGAAGGACACGAAGAGAGCGACCAGCCCCGCCGTCAAGGCCATGGCGTTACAGGGCCGCACGCTGGGCTCGCGCGGCGCGCCCTTGAGGAGGGCATCGGGCAGGTAGAGCAGCGTGGTGCCCAGGCTGCCCGAGCGGTAGCTGTTCTTCCACTCCATCAGCAGCGTGTCGCCATGCCGAGCGATCAGTTCCCGGGCACCGTCGCGGCTGTAGGCCAGGTCCTCCCTCTCTGTTGCCACGGGGAAAAGCCCGAGGTAGTAGAGGAAGTACACAAACTTGTCCTGGGCGAGCAGCCCGGTGGAGGCCTGGAGGCGATAGCGGTCGCTGAGGCGATCGCGTGCAGCCCAAAACCCGCCCTGCCACGCGGGGATGAGGACGCAGCCGAGCACGAGGAGAGCCACGCGCGCCCTTGGTCCCTCGGGGACGCGAGAGAGCCGCTCGAGACTCAGAAAACCCTTGGAGAACACGCGCAGCGCCACCTAAGCACCCTCCCGCTTCTCTCCTGCTTCATCCACTGCCCAGGCTGTCACATTGTGCTGGGGCAGGAGGGGCCGGGCGAGGACCTCCATCGGCCAGCACAGCGCGCGCGCCGCCCTGCTCCGGGGGAGCAGCGCCCGAATGGCGAACGAGCGCCCGAACGCCGCGCGCATCAGGGCTCGCAATTCGGCGAGCGACAGCAGGTGCTTGCCGCGGTAGCTTCTGCCCCGCCGCCACCGCACGTAGGGCTCCATCCAGCGGCGCGGCAACCAGCCCACGCCCCAGAGCTTCACGTGAGGCTCGCGCGTCAGCAGCGAGAAGCGGTTCGGCGAATTGAAGAAGAGCACCGCGCCCGGCCGCATCACCCGGCGGGCCTCGGCCAGCAGCCGCGCCGGTTCCTGCACGTGCTCGATCACGTCGGTGGCGTTGAGCAGGTCGAAGCAGGAATCGGCCAGCGGCAGCTCGAGAGCGGAGCCGCACACGAAGGCCACGTTGCCGGTGCCGGCCTCGGCGAACCGCTTCTTCGCCAGCAGGAGGTCGGTGAGCAGAATGTCGATGCCCACCGCCAGCGCACAGCGCCGCGCCAGGCCGAACAGCGCGCTGCCCACGCCGCAGCCGATGTCCAGGGCCGTGCCGCCCGCGCCCACTGCGCGGCCCGCCGCGGCCGCGTGGCGGACAATCGTGTCCCACCGCCGCTCGCCGCGCCGCGGCGCCTCGGCCTCGTGCCGGTCCCACAGACGCCCCAGCGCGTCGCACTCGTCCCCGTGGTAGAACTGCCACAGGTCGCGGTACGAGGTGCGGGGCCAGCGGGCGATGACCTCTCGGCAGAACTCGCCGTGGCGCGGAGCGCCGGGCGAGTCGGGCCGAAAGTCGGGGATGCCGTGAACGACCTCGAACCGCCGCGAGCAGGCGGGGCAGTCTAGCGCCTGGGGCCCGGCGCGCAGCGCGCCCCGGCAAGCCGGACAGCGCAAGAGGTCCAGGAATTCCATGTGTCGGCTTCGCAACGGGTTCCACGTGAAGGCCGATGGCCCAATCATCCACATGCTGCGCGTGCCTGTCAAGGAGCATGGCCCCTGCTCCTCGCCCCTGCGCCCCCGCCGGGCACCGCGGCCTTTCCCCCCATACTTGCTCAATTCCCTCCCCCTCGCAGTTGAGCAAGTATGGCGCTTTGGCAATACGGGCGGCTTTGCGGCCCTTCCGCCCATACGTGCTCGCTCCGGCTCTCACAGGGTGATACAGGGGATGAACGGGCAGCCACCGGAGACCTCCGTGGCGCGGGTGGCCAGGCCCGGGGGCCATCCCCCTCGTAGCGGCTGCCTTGCGCGAGCGCGCCGGCGATGGTATTCTATTGCCGGCGTTGGAGGCCCCGGCCGTGGACGAGCAGATGGCGCGGTGGAACGACGAGATGTACCTGAAGCACCCGACGCCATATCACGGCCTCGCGGGGCGGATCGAGCATGCGCGCGTCGCCGCCATCGTGCGGCTGGCCGGGGTGGCGCCGGGAGACGCCGTGCTCGAGCTCGGGTGCGGGGCAGGCCACGTGCTGGTGGCATTGCCCCGGTGCCGGCGCAAGGTGGGACTGGACATTTCAGAGCGCTCGCTCGCGGACGCCCGCGCCCGCGCGGCCGAGCACGGGGAGGCCGGCATCGAGTTCGGCCACTTCGACGGCAATGACCCGCTGCCGTACAGACCCGGGGAGTTCGACGTGATCGTGTGCGCCGAGGTGCTCGAGCACGTGCCCGAACCGCGGCGGCTGGTCGAGGGCATCCACACCATCGCCACGCCCGCCACGCGGGTCGTCGTGACCGTGCCCATCGAGCGCCCGAAGCTCCTCGTCAAGAAAGCGTTGAGGGCCGTCGGCCTCATGCGGCTGCTGTTCCCAGGCATCGAGCCGGGCTTCAGCGAGGGACATCTTCATTGCTTCTCCAAGCAGATGCTCCGCGACGTCACCCGCGGGCTCTTCGCCATCCGGCGCCTGCGGAACGTGTGGGGCTGCCACTACGCCGCGCTGATGTTGAAGGCCCAGGCGGCCTCGTGAAAACAAGGCCTCGTGCTCCAGGAAGCCAGCGATGACCGAGCCACGACCACCCGAGGAAGCCTCGGCCCCCAGCCGGCGGGTCTACTTCGCGCTCGCCGCGGGCATCGTCCTGACCCTCCTGCTGCGAATTCCCGCCTTCCAGTTTCCGCTGGACCAGGACTGCGGCGAGTACTCCTACTGCGCGATGCGTTGGGCCGCGGGGGGCCTGCCCTACCGGGACGTGTGGGACCACAAGCCGCCGCTGATCTACCTGGTCTATCGGGGCATCTTCGCCGTGGCGGGCTCGGGCCCCGCCATCGTGGCGCCCGCGCTGCGAGTGGGCGCGATGCTCTGCGACGCGGCGACGGCCCTAGCCCTGTTCGCCCTCGTGCGGCGGCTCTTCGGCGCATGGCAAGGGGTGGCTGCCGCGACGGCCTTCGGGCTCTTCTCCGGCATGCCCGGCATGCAACTCGAGGCGTTCCAGCCCGAGCGCCTGACCACGCTCTTCGCCGCTCTCGGGCTCCTGGCGACGTCGAGCTACGTGCGCTCGTGGCGCTATCGGCACGCGGCGCTGGCCGGGCTGTGGCTCGGCCTCGGGGTGGCGGCCAAGCAGATTGCGGCCCCCATCGGCCTCCTCGCCTGGGCGTGGGCGACCGCGGAGGCCCTGCGCGCGCACGGGCGGCAGGCCTGGGGGCGCGTGGCCGCCCACTCGGGCCTGATGGCGGCCGGGGCCGCGCTGCCGTGGGCCCTCTTCGCCGGCTACTTCGCCCTGCGCGGCGCGTTCGCCGACTTCTGGGAGTGCACCTACACCTACAACGTGCTCTACGCCACCGAGCACCGCAAGGGCGCGCTGCTCGACCAGTTGCGGCGGCTCGTGACGACGAAGCTCTTCGACCACGCCTTCCTGTGGCTCACCGCGGCCGGCGGCATTCTCCTCGCCGTGCGGCGGCCCGCCGAGCGGCGGGGCGGGCTGGTCGTGCTCGCCTGGGTGCTGGCCGCGTTCCTCGGGCTGTTCCTGCCGGGGCAGTTCGCGCACTACTACTACCTGCCCACCCTGGCGCCGCTGGCGGCGGCGTCGGCCGTCGCGCTCGCCGCCCTCGGGCAGTTGGGGCGCGCGCCGGGGCTCCGCCGTCTCGTGGCGGCGGGGCTGGGGATGGCCCTGCTCGCGCTCCTGGCGTTCGCGGCCAAGCGCGGCGCCGGCGAGTACCGGCTCGCAGTGGACCCCAAACAGCCGAACCAGGTTGTCGCGCGCCTGGCGCGCGATCTGGCTGCGAAGACCGCGCCGTCCGACCACATTTTCCTCTTCGGCGGCCGCCCGCAGATCTACGCGCTGGCCGGGCGGCCGGCGTCCACGAAGTACCTCTTCAACTTCAGCTACCAGGTTCCACTGGCGAAGGCGTTTCTCTTTCAGGACGCGGTGCGCGCCGAGATCATGGCCGGCCTCCAGCAGCATCCGCCGCGTTTCGTGATTGTGGCGATTACCGAGAAGCGCGAGCTCGAGGGCTTCCCCGAACTGGCCGATCACCTGGCGGCGCACTTCACCGAGCAGCCCGAATGGCGCGCGAAGGTGGACGAGCCGCATACCTACGTGCTTCGAGTCTTCCGCCGCAAGACGGCACCCTGACACGGGCGGGGCTCTCATGCGCGTGCGGGCCATCACCACCGAGGCAGACTGGCAGCGGCTCGAGCCCGAGTGGGACCCGCTGGTCGAGCGAGCGGCGAGCGCCACCGTCTTCCTCACCTGGGAGTGGCTGGTGCCCTGGTGGCGGCACTTCGCCGCCAAGGGCGACGAGTTGGCCATCCTCGCGGCCCGCGAGGGCGACACGCTCGTGGGCCTGGCCCCGCTCTACCGCAGCCGCGTGGCGGCCGCGCACCGCCTCGGCTCGCTGCGGCGCCTCGGCGTCGTCGGCGACCGCTCGGGCGACTCCGAGTACCTCGACTTCGCCATCGCACCGGGCCGCGAGGCCGACGTGCTGCCCGCGTTCCTCGACGCAATCGAACGCGACGAGCGCGGCTGGGACCTGTTGCACCTCCACCTGATGCCCGCGGCCTCGCCGAACCTGGCGCCGCTGCGCCGTCTCGCCGCGGAGCGCGGCTGGCTCGTGGAATCGAAGAGCGTGCCCTGCCTCGCCATTCGCCTGCCGGGCGCCTGGGAGCAGTACCTCGCCACGCTTCAGCCCCGCTTCCGCAGCAAGCTGCGCTCGCTGGAGCGCCGATTCGGGGCGGATGATGCCGCGGCCTTCGAAATGTGCGCGGACGCGGCGGCGCTGCCCGAGCGGCTGGAGTCGCTCTTCGCCCTGCACCAACGCCGCTGGCGGGCCGCGGGCAAGCCGGGCGCCTTCGCCGACGCCGCCCGCCGCGGCTTCTACCGCGACATGGGCGAGGCGTTCCTGCGTCGCGGCTGGCTGCGCCTCTGGTCGCTGCGGCTGGGCGGGCGCTTTGTCGCGCACGAGTTCAGCTTCGAGCACTTGGGCCGCGTCTACTTCCTCCAGCAGGCCTACGACCTCGCGTGCTCGGACCAGAACGTGGGCACGGCGCTCAAGGCGCACGTCATTCGCCAGAGCATCGCGGGCGGCGCGCGGGCCTACGACTTCCTGGCCGGCGCCGCGCCGTACAAGCAGAGGTGGGGCGCCGCGGCGAGCGAGTGCGTGCAGCTCACGTTCGGGCGGCCCGCGGCCCGCGCGCGGCTGCACCTGGGCCTGCGGCGGCTGGCCGAGCGCGCGCGCAACCGCGGCCGCGCCCTCACCCCCGCTCCCGTCCTCAAGCTCAAGCGCAAGGCGCAGGAGTGGTTGCGAGAGAGGCGTTTGCCACCGGATGAGGGAGGATAATCGGATGAATGGATGTCTGGGCGAAACACGAGGCGGCCTGACACCCATCCGTCTTCCCGCTCATCCAGCCATCCGCCGCGCAGTGGCACCGGGGTGCATCGCATGAGAGTGGCCCTCGTGAACCGCTTCTTCCATCGTGCGGGCGCCGTGCCTACCGTGGTGCGCGAGTGGGCCCATCACCTCGAGGCGGCTGGGCACGCGGTGGCCGTGTTCGCGGGGGACGTTGATGCGGCGGCCAGCACCCCCACTCGAGCCTATGTGCCCGTGCGGCTCGGGCGCTGGAGGGCCTTCGACGAGGGCGGCTTGGCCTTCGCCTGGCGCCTGCGGCGCGCGCTCGCGCGTCACGAGCCGCGGCCCGACGTGCTGCTCTCGACCGATTCGACGGCCTACTTCGGCGCGTGGCACGCCTGCCGCCGCCTGGGCGTTCCCGCCCTCATGGCCTTCCAGGGCTGGGTCTACAGCCCGGGCAAGCGGGGCCTCTACCCGCGCACCGTGACGTGGGTCTACCAGTACGCCGTGCACTTCTGCGCGCGGCACGCCCCGCGGATCGCCTGCATCAGCCGCGAGATCTACGACGGCCTGCGCGCGCGGGGCGTGCCGCCCGAGCGCCTGTGGCTTGCGCCGAACTGCGTGGACCTGGCCGCGTGGGACACCGGGAAGCGTGGCGCGCATCGGCGCGCCGGGCGGCAGCTCCTCTACGTCGGGCGCTTCTCGCCCGAGAAGGGCCTGCGATACTTCCTGGAGGCCCTGCCGCGGGTCGTCGAGCGCTTCCCCGGCGTGTGCGCACGCCTCGTCGGCGGCGTGGAAGGGGAGGGGGGCGAATTCCACGAGCTGGCCCGGCGGCTCGGCGTGGCGGGGCACGTGGAGTTCGCCGGGCAGGTGCCGCGCGAGGCGCTCCCGGGCCTCTACGCGGAGGCCGACCTGTTGGTCGTGCCCTCGCTCGCCGAGGGGCACCCGCTGGCGCCGGTGGAGGCCCTGGCCTGCGGCACGCCCGTCGTCGGCAGCGACATCCCCGGCCTGAACGAGACGGTGGCCGATGGGGTGAACGGCGCGCTGGTGCCGCCACGCGACCCCGCGGCGCTGGCCGAGGCCATCTGCCGCGTGCTCGGCGACGAGGCGCTGCTCGACCGCCTGAGCCGGGCCGCGCAACCGTCCGTCGAGCGGTACGCCTGGCCGAAGCGAATCGCGGAGTTCGAGGCCCTCGTCGCCGGAGGGGCGGCCCGTGCGTGATGCGATGGCCGACAGCCGAATCGTCGTCGTGCTCCGCTACGACGACTACAGCGCGAGCCGCGGCGAGCGCGACAGGAGCAAGGACGACATCGAGCGCCGGCTGCTCGACGCGGCCGTTCGGCGGGGCGTGCCGCTGACGCTGGGCGTGGTGCCGCTCCTGGAGGGCCGCTGGGCGCTGGGCGACGATGCGGCGAAGCTCGGCGCCCTTCGCGAGGGCGTGCGGACTGGCTGCGCGGAGGCGGCGCTGCACGGCTACACGCACGAGGCCCTCGCGCGCGTGGGCAATCGGGACTCGGAGTTTGCGGGCCTTCCGGCGGCGCAGCAGGCCGAGCGGTTGCGGGCCGGCAAGGCGCGGCTCGACGAGTGGCTGGGCGTGCCGGCGACCAGCTTCATCCCGCCCTGGAACGCGGCGGACGCGGCCACGGGCGCGGCGCTGGCCGAGGCGGGCTTCGAGGTGCTCTCGGCCAGCCTCGTCGAGCCGCGGGTCGAGCCCGCCGTCGTCGCCTTGCCCCACACGTGCGGCCTGCCGCAGGTGCGCCGCGCGATTCGCGGGCTGGCGCGACACCCCGGGCCGGCCATCGTGGTCTGCACGTGCCACGAGTTCAGCTTCGCCGAGAGCGCGCACCCGCTGGCCCGGACCTATGGCAAGCTGAGCCTGGCGCAATTCGAGGCCCTGCTCGCGTGGTGCCAGGGGCGGCCGGGCGTCGGGTTCCTGACAATGACTCAGGCCGCGCGCACGTACCGGGAGCCGCTGCTGGACGGACGGGTGGACGAGGCGCGGGAGGTGTGGCGACTGCTCCTGGGCCTCCGGCGCGTGCCCGTGGCGGGCCGATGGGCGCGAGGACGCTGGACGCCGCTGGCCCTGGCCCGGCCCGGCTGGCACGCGCGCGGGGCGCGGGGCGCGGCGCGGCTGGCCCGATGGTTTGGGACCTCCTGAGGCTTGGGCGCCATGGCCGACAATCTGCGACAAGCGGCGATCAGCGGCGCGAAGTGGCGCGTCTTCACCATCTACACCACCCAGGCGGTGCAGGTGGTGGGCGCGTTCGCGCTGGCCTGGCTGCTGGACAAGAACGACTACGGCCTGCTCGACGCGGCGATGGTGGTGATCAGCCTCATCCGCGCGGCCACCAGCCTGGGCATGCACTACGCGATCATCCAGCGCCGCGACCGCGTGCAGGAGGCGGTGGACACGGGGTTCATCCTGCTCCTGGGCGCCGCGGCGCTGAGCTACCTGGTTCTGGCCGTGGTGGCGCCGTTCACGAAGGTCTATGCGCTCGACCCCGCGTTGCTGTGGGCGTTGGGCCTGCTGTTCTTCCTGCGCCCCGCGGCGACCGTTACCGAGGGCGCCTTCTACCGGGGCTTCCACTTCCGGCGGCTGTTCGTGGTGGAGACGGCGAGCGCCGTGATGGGCACGGGGCTGGCCATCGGGCTGGCCTGGGCGATTCCGCACGGGCAGCGCCACTGGGCGCTGGCGATCGCCGGCCTGGCGCGCGAGGGCCTGCGCGCGCTCCTGGGGTGGGCCATCAGCCCGCTGCGCCCGCGGCTGCGGTTCGACCGCACGGTGGCCCGGGAGCTGCTGCACTTCAACAAGTACCTCTGGGCCGCCACCGTGGTGATGGTGCTGTACGAGACCGTCGGGCGGCAGACGCTTGTGGAACTGCTGTCGGTGGGCGCGCTGGGCCTCTACCACTTCGCCTCCACCTGGGTGTCGCGGCTGGGCGAGATCAGCGAGACGATTTTCGGCAGCGTGGCGATCTCGGTCTACGCGAAGGTGCAGGACGATGTGCCGCGGCTGCGCGAGAGCTACTGCCGCATCGTGCGGCTCTCGGCCCTCTTCTCCACGGCGCTGCTGGCCGGGCTGGTGCTGGTGGCGAGCGAGGCCGTGCCGCTGGCGTTTCCGCTGCGCTGGCTGCCGAGCGTGCCGATCTTCCACGTGCTCGGGCTCTTCTACATCGTGCGGGCGATTGACACGACGACCGGGCAGCTCTACGTCGCCGTGGGAAAGCCCCGCTACAACCTGTGGCTCGGCGTGGTGAACCTGGGGGTGGTGATGGCCACGGTGGTGCCGTTCGTGGTGTGGAGGGGCGCAGTGGGAGCGGCGTTTTCGCTGCTGCTCGCGCGCCTCGTGACGCTGGGCTGCAACGCCCTCGTGCTCCGGCGGGTGTTGCAGTGTTCGCTGGCGGATCTGGCGGGGGTGGTGATGCCCGCGCTGAAGGCGGCCCTGGTGATGGCCACGGTGGTGAGCGCGGGGCTCTTGGGCGCCCATCGGGCCTGGGGGCTGGTGGGCTGGGCGCCGCTGCTCGCCGTGGCGGGCCTGGGCGCGCTGAGCTATGGCGCGACAATCTTCCTCTGGGAGCGGGCGCTGTTTCGGGAGATGATCGGCCTCCTGCGGGACGCGCTCCGCGGCAGAAGGGCACGACCCGATGGCCTGGCCCCGTGAGCATGCGAAGGCTGCCGGCTGCCCGTTGTGCGCGGGCTCGGAGCGGCGGCTCCTGGTGACGAAGAACGGCTGCGATGTGGTGCGCTGCCGCGGCTGCGGCCTCGTGCACGTGTGGCCCCAGCCGCCGCGCGAGGCGCTCGAGGCCCTCTATTCCTCGGGCGAGTACCACACGGAGGTGAACGAGGCCGAGCGCCGCCGCACCTTCGCGCGGCGGCTGCGCGAGATCGAGGCGCTGGCGCCGGCGCGCGGGCGCCTGCTCGATGTCGGCTGCTCGAAGGGCTATTTCATCGAGGCGGCGCGGGCGAGCGGCTGGCAGGCGACGGGCGTGGAGGTGAACCGCCGAGCCGTCGAGGAGGCCCGGGCGAGGGGACTCGACGTCCGCCCCGGCGACCTGTCGGGGCAAGGGTTCGGCGACGCAAGCTTCGATGCGGTGACGCTCTTCGACGTGCTGGAGCACGTGGGCGACCCGCGAGCGCTGTTGGCCGAGTGTCGCCGGCTGCTGCGGCCGGGCGGGCTGCTGGTGGTGACGACGCCCGATGTGGGCGGCCTGGTGCCGCGGGTGACCTACGGCCTCTTCGCCCTCACGCTGGGCGCCTGGGGGCACCCGACGCCTCCCGGGCACCTGGTCGAGTTCTCGCGGCGCACGCTGCGGCGGGCGCTGGCCGAGGCGGGCTTCGAGGTTGTCCGCGAGCGCTCCGAGCACATCCCCGTGGCCTATGCCGCGGGGAAGCTGGAGAACTCGATCATGGATGTGCTTGCGGGGCGGCACCGGCAGGGGGCCGTCGGCGGGGGGCCGTCCGCAGCGGGTCGTCGGCCGGCGGCCGGCGGCCGACGGACATCATTCCTCCGGGGCCTGCCGCGGTGCGGGGCGCGCGCGGTGTCGTGGCTGGTCGTCGGCCTGACGGGGCTGACAGCGCGGGCCGTGGGATGGGGCGACTCCGTTTGGGTGATCGGGAGGGCCAGGGAGTGAAGGGTTCCGGCGCCGAAGGACTCAACCGTAAGTGTATATCGGAGCGACACTTCCGTTGGAATGGGCTTGGACGCCTGGCACGCCATGTTGAGCTTGGGCAACATGCCGCCTAGCTGTATCACCCCCGTGTGGGGGAAAGTGATACAGCAAGGCGGGAACGGCCCCGGACGCAGCCGGATCGCCGAAGCGCCTAGCTGTATCACGCGGGGCGGTGATACAGACGAGGCTCGGGCTCGCAGCACAGACGGGCCGTGAAAGCCATGGGCACTTGTGGTAGAATCAGGGCATGAGCACTGAGGCATTGGTGGCTGCGCGGGGTGGGCTGTGGCTGGCGCTGGCGGCGGCGCTGCGGCCGCATCAGTGGACGAAGAATCTGCTGGTCTTCGCGGCGCTGTTGTTTGCCAAGAGGTTCCTGGGCCCAGGGGCCGAGCGGTTCATTCTGCTGAGCGTGGCGGCGTTCGCGCTCTTCTGTGCCGCGTCGAGCGCGAGCTACCTGCTGAACGACGTGTGCGACGCGGAGCGCGACCGGGCGCACCCGCTGAAGCGGCGGCGCCCCGTGGCGAGCGGTGCGCTGCCGGCGCGGGTGGCGCTGTTGGCGTCGGGGCTCCTGGCCGCGGGCGCCGTCGCCGGGGGCTTCGCCCTCGGCGTGGGGTTCGGGCTGGCGGTGGCGGCCTATCTCGCGCTCCAGGTCGCCTACTCGCTGGCGCTGAAGCACGTGGTGATCCTCGACGTGTTGTGCATCGCGGCGAGCTTCGTGCTGCGCGCGGGAGCGGGGGCGCTGGCAATCGAGGTCGAGTTCTCGCACTGGCTGCTGATCTGCGCGGCGCTGCTCGCGCTGTTCCTGGCCCTCGCGAAGCGGCGGCACGAGCTGGTCGAGGTGGCCGACGCCGTGAACCACCGCCTGAGCCTGGCCGGCTACAGCCCGCAGATGCTGGACCAGATGATCGCGGTCGTCACCGCCTCGACGCTGATGGCCTACGCCCTCTACACGATCGATCGGGAAACCGTGGCGAAGTTCGGCACCGACAACCTCAAGTACACGCTCCCCTTCGTTCTCTACGGCATTTTCCGCTATCTCTATCTCGTCTACTCGAAGCGCGAGGGCGGCAGCCCGGCACGCCACCTGCTCACCGACAAGCCGCTGCTCCTCACGGTCTTCCTCTACGCCGTTGCCAGCGCCTGGATCATCTGGCGCTGGGGAGGGCAGGGGGGCATGCCATGAGCAAGGTCGCCGTCCTCAAAACCACGCCCGAGTCCGTGCTCGACGACTATGCGCGCCTGATGCGGCTGGCGGACCTCGAGGCCCATCTGCCCAAGGGCCGCGAGACGGCGCTCAAGATCAACATCTCGTGGCACCGCTTCTACCCCGCCTGCTCGACTACGCCGTGGCAGCTCGAGGGGGTGATTCGCGGGCTCGTGGCCTCGGGGTATCCCGCCGAGAGCCTCTACGGCGCCCACAACCGCACGGTGGTCGTCAGCGCGCGAAAGGGCGAGGTGGCCAACAGGCACAAGCCCGTGCTCGAGAGGTATGGCGTCCGCAACGTCCACCTCTACGAGAGGGGCGAGAAATGGGTCCGCTACGAGCCGAGGGGCCGGCTGCGCGTGCTCCACGAGATCTTTCCCGACGGCGTGAGAATCCCCCAGCGCTTCATCGGCAGCAACATCGTGCACCTGCCGACCCTGAAGACGCACGTCTTCACCACGATGACGGGCGCGATGAAGAACGCCTTCGGCGGCCTGCTGAGCGAGCGCCGCCACTGGACCCATAGCCGCATCCACGAGACGCTGGTGGACCTCTTGCTGATTCAGAAGGAGATCCATTCGGGCCTCTTCGCCGTGATGGACGGCACGTTCGCTGGCGACGGCCCCGGCCCCCGCTGCATGGTGCCGCACGTAAAGGGCTACATCCTCGCGAGCGCCGACCAGGTCGCCATTGACGCGATTGCGGCGAAGATGATGGGCTTCGACCCGCTGAAGCTGGACTTCATCCGCCTGGCGCACGAGGACGGCCTCGGCTGCGGCGACCCGCGCGAGATCGAGGTCGCGGGCGAGGACATCTCGGGCGTGAACTTCGGCTTCCACGGCAACCAGAACACCTTCGCCAGCCGCGGGCAGAAGCTCATCTACTGGGGGCCGCTGAAGTTCCTTGAAAGGCTCTTGCTCCGCACATTCCTCGTCCCCTGGTCCTATGCCGCCTCGATCCTGTACCACGACTTCTACTGGTATCCCTTCGTGGGGCGGCGGCGTGTGCGCGAGGCCCTCAAGACCGAATGGGGGCAGCTCTTTGAGCGATACTGACCGCCCTCGGCGCAACGGCCCCGCTCGCGATTGGCTCGGCCCCCTGGCCGCCGGCGGGGTGCCGCTGGCCGTGTATCTGGCGACCGCGGCACGGCACGTGCTCGATGGCGACTCGGCCGTCCTCGCGACCCAGGCGTACCGTCTGGGGCTGGCTCAGCCGCCGGGCTATCCGCTGATGGCCCTGCTGGGCAAAGCGGTGACTACGTGCCTGCCGCTCGGCACGCTGGCGTGGCGGGCCCACGCGGTGGCCGCGCTGGCCGCGGCCGGGAGCCTGGCCCTCGGCTACGCCCTCCTGCGGCGGTGGGGCGTCGCGCGCGCCGTGGCCGTGCTGGCGGCCTGGCTGCTGGGCTTTTCGCCGCTGTTCTGGAGCCAGGCGCTGCACGCCAACCCCTACATCGTCGCGGTGGCGGCGGCGCTCGGGGTGATGCTGCTGCTCGACCTGTGGGCTCAGCGTGGCGGGCTGCGGCTCCTGGGCGCCGCGGCATTCGTGTACGGGCTAGGCATGGGCGGCCACCCGAGCCTGGCCCTCTACCTGCCCGCCGTGGGCCTCTTCGCGGTGCTCCACCTGCGCCGCCAAGGCTGGCGCCGCGCGCTCGTGGGGGGCCTGGTGGGCGTGGCCGCTGCGGCGGCAGGGTGCGCGATATGGCTGACGTACGACCTCTACTACCTGGTCACCACGGCTCCCGCCTCGGGAGGCGAGAGCCTGGGCACGCGGCTGGCGGCGCTGCTGACCGCGTCGGGTTCGCCGTCCGACTGGCGGCAGTTCTTCACCGGCGTGGCCGCAGCCGATTACCCGGCGCAACTAGCGCTGCACGCGACGCGGGCCATTGCCGAGCTGTCGCCGGTGGGCGCCCTGCTGGCGTTCGCGGGGGCGATCGCCCTGGGGCGCCGGCGCTGGGACGTCCTGCTCCTCGTGGGCCTGGGCTATCTGGCGCAGATGAACTTCGCCGCCACGCTGCGGCACTGGCACCACTACGATGTCTACCGCCTGCCGTGCCACGCGGTTGAGGCTCTGCTGATGGGGGTGGGGCTGGACCTCGCGTGGGCGCGCGTGAGTGTGGCTCGATGGCGCGCGGTGGCCCTGGCCGCGGCCGCGGCGCTCGTGCTCGGCCCGCCCTATGCCGCATTGGCGTTGTCCCCCGCGGGCCCGCTGCGGCACGTGACCCCGCGGAGCCCCTGGCGGGGCGAGTTTGCGCGCCTCGGCCATCTCGACGGCCTGGGCGCGCTGGGTTGCGCAGAGCAGGGAGCGACAGTTGTGGCGAACTACGGCCCCTATGGGACTCTTCGCTTTCTCCGAGAGGTCGAGGGCGCGGGCGTCGGGGTGCGCCTGGAGGCCGGCTTCGGCCCCGGCGGCGAGCGCTTGCGGGCGCTGCTCGCGGGCGGCGCCCCCGTGTATGCCTATCTGCGGCGCGACGAGACCGCCGCGCGCGAGGGCCTGACCAGGCGCTTCGAGATGCGCGAGACACTGCCCGGCGCACTCCACACGCTCGAGCGGGTGCTCTCGCGCCGCGTTGGGAAGGAGTAGCGAGGCGTGGAGCCCATCCGGCCGCAGCTATCCATCGTCATCCCCGCCTACAACGAGAGCGCGGACATCGAGGCCGCGATCGAGGCCGCCACGGCATTCCTGGCGCAGAGCCGCACGCCGGGCGAGGTGATTGTGGTGGACGACGGTAGCACGGACGACACGGCGGCCCTCACGGCCCGTTACGCAGCGTCGCAACCCGCGGTGCGGCTGCTGCGCAACGGCCGCAACCGCGGCAAGGGCTACTCCGTGCGCCGCGGCGTGCTCGAGGCGCGCGGCGAGGTGATCCTCTTCAGCGACGCCGACGAATCCACCCCGTTCAGCGAAGCGCCCAAGCTGCTCGCGCCGATCGCCGCAGGGGCCGCCGACGTGGCGATCGGCTCCCGCGCCCTGCGCGAGTCGCGGCTCGAGCTGCCGCAGCCCTGGATGCGGCGGGTCATGGGCTGGGTGTTCCGCAACCTGGTGCGGCTGCTCGTGATGCGCGGCATCCGCGACACCCAGTGCGGATTCAAGGCCTTCCGGGCCGCCGCGGCCCGCGAGGTGTTCCCCCGCCAGACGCTCGAGGGCTTCGCCTTTGACGTCGAGGTGCTTTTCATCGCACGCAAGTTAGGCTATCATATTGTCGAGGTGCCGGTCCGCTGGCTCGACTCGCACGACTCGCGGGTGCGCCCGCTGCGCGACCCCGTGCGGATGTTCCTGGACCTCTTGCGCATCCGGCTGCGGGCGTGGCGCGGCGCGTACGCCGAGGCCCCGAGGAGTTGACGGGCGATGCGTTCGGTTGCACTCATCCTCTGGCTGGTGGTGTGCGTGTTCCTCACCCTGCGCCGCCCGTTCTTCGGCGCCGTGGCCATCATGATCCACGCCATCCTCAAGGACGTGCTCATCGTCGAGACATACGGGTTCTTCAACGACGTGCACTTCTACGAGGTGCTGTACATCACCACGGTCGTCGGCGTCTTGGCGACGCGCGGCGACCGCCTCGGCGAGTTCGCCCCTCGGGGATGGGTGGACTGGGGAATCGTGGGCTTCTTCCTGGCCATGCTGCTGTCGGCGGGCGTCAACGGCGTGAGTGTATGGGACCACAAGTACATTGACCTGTACTTCAAGGCGATGGTGCTGTACTTCCTGCTCTCGCGGCTCACCGACACGCCGCAGCGCATGGTCATCACGGCAGTGGCCCTGGTCGCGGCCACGAGCCATCTGATGTTCCTGGCGTGGGAGAAGGTGCACGTGGGCTCGCTGGTGTATGCGCGGCCCTACTGGTTCTCGGCCCAGCACGACTTCGGCCTTCAGCTCGTCATCACCCTGCCGCTCGTCGGCGCGCTGATTGCTGCTCGCCTCGAGGAGCAGGTTCGCGTCGCGGCGGCGGCCCTGCTACTGGTGTTCTTCGCCTTCACCTGGGATTCGGTCTCTCTGGCTTCCTATCGCCCGGCGCTCATCGGCGTCCTCGTCTGCACGCTTCTGGCCGCTGCCGTCGCCACCGGGCAGTTCCGTTCGGTGGTTCGCCTCGCCCTGTTCGTCCTGATCCCGTTCTTCGTTCTCGTGTCTCTGCGTTGCATGTCGCGCTCGGCCTATCTGGGCGCGGGCCTGGGGCTGGCGATGCTGGCCTGGTACTACCGGCGCAAGGTGGTTGTCCTCGTGCTGGCCGCGCCGCTGGTGCTCTTCGCCGTCTACCACCAGACCGAGCGGGTCTCGGCGCGCCTCGAGAGCGTGTGGACCCACAAGCTGCCGACCGGCGAGGTAGACACGTCCATCGACATGCGCAAGGAGCAGATGCGCACGGCCATGCGCATTCTGGGGGCGAACCCGATCTTCGGCATCGGGCCGCGGCAGTTCTTCCTGCGGTACCGCGAGTGGGTGAGCGATGAGGACTTCCGGGGCTGGTCCTACACCATGCACAGCGTGCCCCTGCTGATCCTCACCGAGGAGGGGGCGCTCGGCTTCATCATGTTCTATGGCTTCATCGTGCTCGGCGCGCTGCGCGATGCCCGACGCGCGGTGGCCCTGGCGCGCGAGGCGCCCGAGCTCACCGATGTGGCGGTGGTGGGCGCCGGCGCGTTCATGGGCTTCCTGGCCTGGGCCGCCTTCAGCCTGGGGCAGCCGGCGATGTGGACCATCAACATCTACGGCACCGTGGCGCTCATCTCGGCGGCCCGCCGGGTCACCGAGGCAACGTCTGTCATCTTCGACGACGTGCCGGCGCCCGCCGAGGTGGAAGCCCCGGGGCTCGCCCTCCGCCCGGCCGCCACCGAGGTGCTCTTCCCCTAGAGGAGGTCTCCGCGTGCGGTACCTGGTGACAGGCGGCGCCGGCTTCATCGGCTCCCACCTGGCCGAGGCGCTCCTGGCCGCCGGCGGCGAGGTCTACGTGGTGGACGACCTCTCGACCGGCCGCGCGGCCAACATCGAGCCGCTGAAGGCCGAATCCCGCTTCCACTACTGCATCGACTCTGTGATGAACGGCCCGCTGGTGGCCGAGCTGGTGGACGAGGCCGACGTGGTGTTCCACCTCGCCGCGGCCGTAGGCGTGTTCCTCGTCGTCGAAAGCCCCGTGCGCACCATCGAGACCAATGTCCGCGGCACCGAGACCGTGTTGCACCATGCGGCCAAGAAGAAGCGCAAGGTGCTCCTCGCCTCCACCTCCGAGGTCTACGGCAGCACCATGAGCGCCCGTTTCCGCGAGGACGACGACCTCGTGCTCGGCCCGCCCACCCAGGGGCGGTGGAGCTACGCCTGCTCGAAGGCGCTCGACGAATTCCTCGCGCTCGCCTACCACCGCGAGCGCGGGCTGCCCGTCGTCATCGCCCGCCTGTTCAACACCGTGGGGCCGCGGCAAACGGGGCGTTATGGCATGGTCATCCCCCGCTTCGTCTCCCAGGCCCTGGCCGGAGGGCCGATCACGGTCTACGGCGACGGCACGCAGACGCGCGCCTTCTGCCACGTGAGCGACACGGTGCGCGCCCTGATGGGCCTCGCGGCCGACGAGCGCGCCGTGGGGCAGGTCTTCAACGTCGGCAGCGACGCGGAGCTCACCATCAACGAGCTCGCGGAGCGCGTGCAGCGCGTGGTCAACCCTCGGGCCGCCATCGCCCACGTGCCCTACGACGAGGCCTATGCCCCGGGCTTCCGCGACATGCTGCGGCGCGTGCCCGACATCAGCAAGCTCCGCGAGTTCCTGGGGTTCGAGCCCTCGCTGTCCATCGAACGCATCATCGCCAGCGTGCGCGACCACATCGCGGCTCACGGTGACCGGTGAGGGCGTGCGGACTGCGGAGTGCGGATCGCAGAATGGCCAGAGCGCAACCGCGTGCCCGTCCCGTGCTGCAATTCGCCGACGCGCTGCTCCGCGGCGGCGCCGAGCGGCTGCTCGTCGAGCTGGCCGTGCGGCTCGACCGCGGCCGCTTCGACCCCGCCGTGGCCTGCTTCCGCCAGGAGGCATTCGCCGAGGAACTCAGCGCCGCACGGCGCGCGGTCCACATCGTGCCCAAGCGGCGGGCCTTCGACCTCGGCCTCCTCCTCCGCCTGCGGCGACTCTTGCGGCGCGAGGGGATCGCCCTCGTACACGCCCACGACCTTCAGTCGGCCACCTACGGCCTGCTGGCGGGCCGCCTGGCCCGCGTGCCGGCGATTCTCACCGTGCACGGGCTGGGCATCTTCCGCCAGAAGCGCTCGGCCACGCTCCTCCCGCGTCTGGGGCGATGGCTCGACCGCGTGGTCTTCGTCGGCCACTGGCTCCAGCGCGCCGCGGCCGAAGGGTTCGGCCTGTGCCCCCGCCATCCGCGGGTCGTGCACAACGGCGTAGACATGGCAGCCTTCAGCCCCGGCCCGCCCGAGCCGGCGCGGCGCGCCGAGTTGGGCGTGCCCGAGGGCGCCCTCGTCGTCGGCTCGGTGGGCAATCTGCGCCCGGTGAAAGACTATCCGTGCCTCCTCCGCGCGGTTGCGTCTGCTCGGCGCGTGGTGGGCGGGATGTCCCCATCCCGCGATACGCGGCGCGAGGACACGCCGCCCACAACAGCCGCCGTCATGCTCATCCTCGTCGGCGACGGGCCGGAGCGGCCAGCCCTGGAGGCTCTGACGCACGAACTGGGCATCGCGGGCTCCGTGCGCTTCGCCGGCGCGCGCACCGATGTGCCGCGGCTGCTGCGCCTCTTCGACGTCTTCGCTCTCTCGTCGCGGACCGAGGGCATCTCCGTGGCCCTGCTCGAGGCCATGGCCACGGGCCTGCCCGCCGTGGTCACCGACACGGGCGGCAACCCCGAGGTCGCGGTCGAGGGCGAAACGGCCTGCCTCGTGCCCGTCGGCGACCCCGAAGCAATGGGCGGGGCGCTGGCGAGCCTGCTCGCCGACCCCGCGCGCCGCCGCGCCTGGGGCCAGGCCGCCCGCCGCCGCGTCGAGGCCGAATTCTCGCTCGACCGCATGGTGAACGCCTATGAGGCCATCTACGAAGAACTCATCCGGCATCCCTGAGCGCGATAGCGGAGCCCAGTCCTCAATCCGCGATCCGCAATCCGCAGTCCGCGATGAGGTGACCGTTCTCACCTGGCATGCCCTGGTCGAGCGGGCCGAGGAACTGCACCGCTGGCCGCCGCCCGCTCGGCTCTACGTCTTCACCCTCGAGGAGTTCCGCCGCCAGCTCGACCACCTGGCCGCCGAGGGTTTCAGCACGCTCTCGATGGCCGACCTCGTGCGCTGGCACGGGGGCGAAAGCGGCCTGCCCGAGCGGCCCGTCGTGCTCACCTTCGACGACGGCCACCGCAGCAACGCCGAGCTGGCCCTGCCCGCGCTCGTCGAGCGCCGGCAGCAGGCCGCCTTCTTCGTCACCGCGGGCCGCGTGGGTACGGGCGAGTGGCTCGCCTGGGCGCAACTGCGCGCCTTGTGCGACGCCGGCATGGAGGCCGGTTCGCACTCGCTCACCCACCCCAACCCGTCGGCCCTCACGCGCGAGGCCCTGCGCCACGAGCTGGCGGAGTCCAAGCGCGTGCTCGAGGCGGGCCTGGGCCGAGCCGTGGACTTCGTGGCATCGCCTACCGGCTACGACAGCCGGCACTTCGGGCCGTTGGCCCGCGAAGTCGGCTATCGCGCCGCGCTCCAGGGCGTCATCGGGCGCAACCGCCGCTCGACCGACCTCTTCGCCCTGCGGCGCATCGTCCTCAAGCGCTCCTGTGGCTTCGGCCTCTTCTGCCAACTCGTCAATCCAGCGAGCCACGCCTGGCGACGTCTCCGCGCGAGTCAGGCAATGCGCAATGCCGTCCGTCGAGTGCTCGGCCTGCGAGCTTACGAGGCCATGCGCCGCTTGGTCCTGGGGAGGGAGTAGGCAGTGGCCATCGCCTTCTGGGTCCTGATCGGTCTGGTCAGCCTCGCTTACGTGGGCTATCCCATGCTGCTCGCCATCGTCGCGCGCCTAGCTCGGCGGCCGGCACGTTGCGAGGACATCACGCCAACCGTGACGCTGCTGATCCCTGCCTACAACGAGGAGCGTTCCCTGGCCGCAAAGCTGGATAGCTGCGTGGACCTGGACTATCCGGGGGATCGGCTCCAGGTGATCGTGCTCAGCGACGGCTCGACCGACGGCACGAACGCCGTCGCCGCGCGCTACGCGCCCCACGGCATCGCCCTGATGGCGTTCGCCGCCAACCGCGGCAAGCTGGCCGTGCTGCGCGACGGCCTGGCCGCCGCGACGGGCGAGATCGTGGCCTTCTCCGACGCCGCGAGCCGCCTCGAGCCCGCCAGCCTTCGCCGCCTCGTGCGCCCATTCGCCGACCCGGCCGTCGGCTGCGTGAGCGGCGTCTACAGGGTGCTGCGCCCCGAGGCGGCCCAGCTCGGCGCCGAGGAAGGCTTCTACTGGCGCTACGAAACCTTCGTCAAGCAGTGCGAGAGCGACCTGGCCAGCACCCTGGGCGCCCACGGCTCCCTCTACGCCGTCCGGCGCGCCCTCTGCCCCGACCTCTCGCGCATCCGCACGAACGACGACTACGAAATCCCCCTCCACATTGCCGCGGGCGGCCATCGCGCGGTTTACGCGCCTGACGCCGTGGCGTACGAGGAGGCGACCGAGATGGGCGGCTTCGCACGTCGCGTGCGCATTGCGGTGGGCAACTGGCGCCAGCTTCGCCTCCTGGGCCTCCTCGCCTGGCCGCCGAGGCCCTGGCTGCTCTTCACCTTCGTCGCCCACAAGCTCCTGCGGCTCCTGGGGCCGTTCTGCCTCGCGGCCGCATTCGCCATCAACCTCTTCCTCCCTGGGCCGCTCTACTGTGCCACCCTGGCTGCCCAAGCAGCCTTCTACACCTTGGCTCTCGTGGGCGCCCTGTCGGCTGCCGCGCCGCACCCCGCACCCCGCATTCCGCACGCGCTCCGGCGGTTGAAGCTGCCCTTCTACTTCTGTATGATCAACGCCGCGTATGTGGTCGGCCTCGTGCGGCTGCTCACGCGCAGAGGCGTGCGCTGGAACGCCCCCCGCCGGGAAACCCCCGATGCCTGAGTCCAACCCCCGCAGTTCAAGCCCAAGAGCCGGAACGGTGGGCGAGAAGGTCCGCGAGCACTTCCACGCCACGGCGGCCGAGTTCGACGCGATCTACTCCGGCGACAAGGGCCGCCTGGCCCGCTGGCTTGACCGGCGGCTGCGGTGGGACATGTACGAGCGCTTCCGCCGCACCGTGGCCGAGTGCTCGGCGCCCGGTCTGCGCGTGCTCGACGTGGGCTGCGGCTCGGGCCGCTTCAGCGTGGCCGTGGCGCGGGCCGGGGCCGCCGAGGTGGTGGGCCTCGACTTCGCCGAGAGCATGCTCAGCCTCGCCCGCCGCCTGGCCGAACGCGAGGGCGTGGCCGACCGCTGCCGCTTCCTGAACGCCGACTTCATGGAGCACAGGTTTGCCGAAGCGTTCGACATCACCCTCGCCATCGGGCTGTTCGACTACGTGGCCGACTGCCTGCCTTTCCTCCGCAAGATGCGGCGCCTGAGCCGCCAGAAGGTCGTCACCGCCTTCCCCCGCAGATGGACCTGGCGCGCCCCCGTGCGCAAGGTGCGCCTCGCCCTCCGCGGCTGCCCCGTCTACTTCTTCACGAGGCGCCAGGTCGAGCACCTGATGACGCAGGCCGGCTTCGAGCGGTTCACCGTTGACCGCCTGGGCAAGCTCTTCTTCGTCGTCGGCCACTGCGGCCAGGGGACCCGTTGATGCGCCTGTGTGTCGCAGTTGGCGGCCTCGATTCCGCGCGCTCCGCCGCAGCCGCCTACACCCTCCACACCCTCCTCGACACCCTGGGCCTCGCCCACGACATTCTGCCCGAGGCGGCGGCCGCCGCGCCGCCAGGCCGCGTCGCGCTGACCTATGGACGCCCTGTCGCCGCGGACGCTCTCGTGGAGATCCCCCCCGGCGAGCCGACCACCGCCGACGAGGCGGTCCGCGTCCACCGCCGCGCAATGGCGGATCGCGAGACGCTCTTCGCCGGCGACGGCGCGCGCGTGCGCGTCGAGGCCGACATCGTCGGCGCCGCCGCCTTCTGGCTCACGGGCGGCGACGAGGCGCGCCCCGACCGGGACGCCTTCAGTCGGCTGCGCGGCGCGGGCGGCCCGCTGCCCGTCCCCGCCGTGACCGACCTGATGCACGTGCTGGGGGCCGCTCTGGAGCGCGCCGCGGGGGCCGCGGGCCTCGCGCTCGAGCGCCAGCCCGCCTGGCCCGCCGGCCACAGGTTCGCCGTGCTCCTGAGCCACGACGTGGACCTCTGGCGCCGCCGCACGGCGCGCCGCCTGGCCAGGGACCTCGCCCGCAGCCTCGTCGCGCCCCGCCGCCTTCCTGCCGTGGCCCGGGCCTTCTGCGGCGGCCCCGACCCGTGGAGCGACCTCGATGCCATCGCCGACCTCGAGCAGGCCCGCGGCATGCACTCCACCTTCTTCGTCCTCGCCGGCCGGCCCGACCGGCGGCTGCACGGCAAACGAATCGTCAACTCCTATGATGCCCCGGCCGATGCCGTCCGCGACACGCTTCGCCGCCTCGTCGCCCGGGGATGCGAGGTCGCATTGCACGGCAGCTTCGACTCGTTCGCCATCGCCGAGCAACTGGCGGCCGAACGGCGCGACCTCGAGGCCCTATGCGACGAGCCCGTGCGCGGCTGCCGCCAGCACTTCCTGCGTTTCCACTGGCCCGACACCTGGCGCGCACAGGCCGCCGCCGGCCTGCGCTACGACGCCACCCTCGGCTATCACGACGCCGACGGCTATCGCGCCGGCTTCTCCTTCCCCTTCCGACCCATCCTGGGGCCGGAACCTCCCGCAGGTTCCAGACCTGCGGGAGGCCTGCTCGAGCTGCCGCTCGCTGTATCCGACGGAGCCTTCAGCGACTACGGGCGCCTCGACGCGTCCGCCGCCTGGGAGCGCCTGCGCGCTCACCTCGAACGCACCGAAGCCGACGGCTCGATGCTCGGGGTCCTCTGGCACAACACCCACTTCTGCGACCTCGACGCCCCCGGCTACCGCGGCGTCTATGAGCGGGCGCTCGACTGGATTCGCGACCACGGCGGCTGGGGCGCCTCGGCCATCGAGATCGCCGAGTGGTGGAAGCGCCGCTTGGGCGGTGACGGATAGAACGCCCCTCCCCCAGTGGCCTGCCCCGCTGCCGGGGCGACACACACCTGCTCTTGGGGTAAGTGAAAGGTGACCGATGAAGAGTCTGCTCGTGAGGATCATCAAGCACGCACAGTTCCTCTCGCCCCTTAGGAGGTACTTCTTCTACCGATACATGTACCAGTTCGCCCCCGCTCAACTCGCCTTCCTCTGCAAGTGCCTCGATGAGACCAAGCAGGTGCCGGGAGCGGTTGTGGAGGTTGGATGTGGCATGGGGTGCACGACTGTGTTCCTGAACAGGCACATGGACTTCATCGGCCTGGAGAAGCCCTACATTTGCCTCGACACGTTCCAGGGGTTCACATCTGAGGACGTGAAGGTGGAAGTCGGTGAACGGGGGAAGAACGCCAGGAACTATCGCGTCTTCAACATCAACAGCCAGAAGTGGTTCGATGGCACCATGAGGTCGAACAAGGTCACGCGCGTCCGCTCGATCAAGGCCGACACGAATTCCTTCGACTTCGGCTCTCTCGGCAGGATATCGTTCTGCCTGATCGATGTGGACCTCTATCGCCCCGTGCGGCGTTCCCTGAACGGCGTGTTCCCACACATGAGCCCCGGCGGCATCATCATCGTGGACGATTGCAGGGAGAACACCGCCTACGACGGTGCGCTCCAGGCGTACAAGGAGTTCGTGCAATCGCGAGGGTTGCCTGAGAACATCTCCCTGCGTAAGCTGGGCAGGATTGACGTGGCCTAACCGGCAAGAACCGACTGAGCGCATCCAGGAAAATGCCTGCGCGTTCGACTCACAGCGTCGCCTCAGGGACCGGGCGACCGCCGCCGCTCGACGAACTCCACGATCACCCCCCGCGTGTACTGCGGCGGCACGAAGTTGATGCGGAGTTCCCCCGCCTCGACGGGGGCCTCCTCGAGCAACCGAATGCCCCGCCCCCTCAGCGCCGCCGAGGCCGCGGCCAGATCGGGCACCTCCACCGCGATGTGGTGCAGGCCGCCGAAGCCCTGGTTGAACTGCGCCAGCTTGCCCCCCGTGGGGATGATGAGCTCCAGCGACGCGCCTTCCCCCTCGGTGAACAGGCACGTGGCCTCGTACTCCGCCACGTGCTGGCGGCGCGCGACCCGCAAACCCAGGATGTCGAGCAACGCGACCGCCTGAGCCTCGCTGCGCATGACAATGCCCACGTGGTGCAGCCTGGGTCCCGCCATCTCGCCAACTCCTGCAACGCCGTTGTGCACTATCCCCGGCCCCCCCGAGGCTCAGCTCGAGCGCCGCTTCCCCTCCAGATAGCGCAGGATCCGTTCGAAGGATACCATCTCGTCCAGCTCTGTGGGAGCCACGACACAGTCGAATGTCTCCTCGATGGTCGCAAGGAGCCGCACCGCGCGGAGCGAGTCCCACTCGGCCACCGACTCGGGGCTGGCGCGGGGGATTTCGGGCTCGCTCAGCTCGGGGAACACGGCGGCGAAGCACTCGATGAGGCGGGCGCGCAGGTCGTCAGTCATGCGTCACTTCTCGAACGCGGTGGAACAGCGGAGGACAGGCCTGAGCGAAACGCTCGCGGGTGAGGCGGGCCGCCGGCCCCGGCGGGGCGCCCAGCAACTCGCCCAGGAACGCCTGGAGCGGGCCGTTGCGCGGCGTGGGCTGGAAATCGAAGATGGCCTCGGCCGCCCCGAATCGCTCGAACAGCGCGGCCAGACACCCGTGCTCGATGCGGCGGCCGAAGGCGCGGCAGCTCATCACCCACGTTTCGATGCGCAAGACACCCTCCTCGGCGCGGCCGGCCACGGCCGCGATCTTGCCGAGCGGGCCATACTTGTCGCGGTAGCCGGCCACGAGCAAGAAGGCCCCGGGCCGCACCAGCCGCGCCCGCCACTCGCCCTCGGTCAAGCGGACTCCGTTCAGGTTGAACTGGTTGGTCTTGTTGACAAGTTCCAGCGCGCGCGGGTCGGAGGGCTCCTTGCGGAAGTCCACCGCCAGCTCCGCCTCGGCCTGGCGAAGGAAATCATTCAAATCCGAAACCCGGAATGCGAGATCCGAAATCGCCGCGTGGCGGCGCAGGCTGGCGAGCCGCAGGCCGTCCTCTTCGGTGATCGTCTCCTTGCCGAACAGGTCGCGCAGGCGGCTGAGAAGGGCCACCGCGGCCGCATCGTCCTCGGTCGGGTAGAGCACGCACTCGACCCCGGGGTGCGCGGCCTTCACCTCCGCCAGCTCCATCGGGCTGTCGTCCACGAAGACCACGCTATCGGCGCCGATGTTCCACTGGCGGAGGATTCGGGCGACCGAGGCCGACTTCTGCCCCCAGTTCGCCTCGACGGGGAAGAGGCAGTCGCGGGGCAGCAGCAGGTCCTCGCGCGCCAGGGCCTGCTCGACCAGGTCCGGGTCGTTCTTGGACGCGACGGCGAGGAGCACGCCCGCTGCGGCGAGCGAGTGGAGGAGCTGCTGATAGAGCGCGTGGGTCTGGCTGTGATGATCGAGATCCCAGGCAACCCCCGCGACGCCCGCCTCGCCCAGGATGCCGCGCCAGAGCGTGTCATCGAGGTCGGTGATCAGCCCCTTCTTCGGCGCGGGCGGGCAGAGGAGGCGGGCGAACAACTCGGCCACGGCCGAGGCGTGTGGGAGGGCGTAGGGGAAACCTGAACGCAGCTCGGCGCGCACATCGAGACGCTGGGCGGGGGGGGAGACCTCCGCGAGGCGCTGCGCGTCCACCACACGCACCCCGCCCCTCGCCACGCGCGCCGCGATGCCGGCGACCAGGGCGTGAAGCTCGAGGGCCAGGTGCCCCGCCTGCCACCCGGGCACGCAATCGGCGGGCGGCAGAGGCAGCGTGGGCAGGCACAGAGCTACAGGGGGCAGCGCCGCGTCGCTCAGTGCCGCCTCGATCTGGCTGAGGCGCATGCGCACGGACTCGAGCACGTGCGGCAGGCCGGCGGGGTCCCAGCCGCCCCGGTTGCGCAGGCCGAGGCGTGGGTCGAGGTCGGCCCACTCGATGGCGACAGCCGCCGCAGCGGCTCCAGCGTGAGCCAGCCGCGCCACATTCCCCGCCAGGTCGCCGTAGAGGCCGGCGCGCACCGCCACGCGCCGCGCGGGCATCGCCCGCTGAAGGTGCGCGGCGAGAAACGTCTCGAGGTGCAGCGGCTCGAAGCCGCAAGCGAGCGCCACAACGAACGGTTCGCCATCCGCCGGCGCCTTCTTGAGTGCCTGCAACGCCTCGAGGAGTTTCATCGCTTCAGTCTTCGTATTCCAGGTTCAGGCCATAGTAGCCGCGGAGGAACTGCACGAGGGCGGCGTGGAGCGGGTCGCGCGGCAGTGGCGTGCGCAAGGTGGCCAGGTCAATGGTTGCCTGGAGGCCCTTCGGATCCCGAATCTCGATGCGGGGCCCGGAGTCCGCGGCGGGCCCCTGCGTGACAACGCACTCGCGCCCCTTGCGGCGGAAGCTCAGGCGGCCCGGCGTGGAGGCATCCACCGCGAGGCCCCATTCCCGCGCGAGCACCGCATCGCCGAAGTGCCGCAGCATCGTCTCGACCGCGGCACTCAGCCGCTCGGGAGTCATCGCGCGTTTCAAGTCGGCCATCTTCGCCACGGGGCGAGCGGGATAGCCCTCGGCCACGGTGCCGTCGGGCAAGTCCTTCTTGACGACCGACATGGCGTTGACAAAAACCTCGTTGCCGATGCGAATCCCCGGCTGGATGAAGACGCCCGAGGCGATCCACACGCGGTCGCCGATGGCGACGCCCGCGAACTTCACCCAGTAGCCCTCGGTGTAGGGCAGCCAGACGCCGTGGGTGACGAGGATGCAGCGCGAGCCGAGGGCCGACAGGTCGCCGATCCGCACGTCCTCCCAAACGTTGATCTGCGACTCCGAGCCGACGATCGAGTGGCGCCCCATGCGGAAGCAGGCCGGCCCGTAGATGTGCACGCCGTTGCCGATCACCGAGTAGGCGCCCACGTGCACCTCGCCGCAACGCACCTGCGAGAACGAAAGAATGTGGCAGTAATCGCCCAGCTCCACGCGCTTGCCCGAGACCACGCTGAACCAGCCGATGCGCACCCCACGCCCCACCCGCGCGCCCCAGCCCCAGCGCAACAGCGCCTTCTTGAGCCACGGCGGCGATAGGAGTTGGAGGAGGAGCAGGAGCTTTCTCACGGGAGTCTTCGTCTCATGCCGGGGGCTGAAGCGTCCGGCTCGCCCGTGGGAGAGCGAGGTCACGATGAGATGCCCGGTGCGTGAGGAGTTTACCACAGCCCCCGGCGCGAGTCAACCGGCCTCTTGCCGCAAGCACAGAAATGGCCTGTACATAGCGGCGCAGGCGGCTCCGGGGCGGTCGGGTTGCGCCCGGGCTGTTTGTGCCCTATAATTATCCGGGAACCTGGCGCCTTCCGCCCCATCTGCCGAGGGACCGATCCGGATGTCGAGCGCACCCGAGGGGGATGTGGCCGTTCTGGGGCCGCGCGACCCGCTGGACGAGTGGGACCGCTTCGTAGACACCTCGCCCCAGGGCTGCCTCTTCTGCCGCTCGTGGTGGCTGAAGGCCGTGGCGCCCGGGCAATTCGAGATTCTGGTGCTGCGGCGTGGCGGCCAGATCGCCGCGGGCCTGCCGCTGGCTTACCATCGCAAGTGGGGCTTCCGCACCATCCACATGCCCCAGCTCACCCAGACCCTCGGGCCACTCCTCGCCCCGCCCACCAGCGAGAACTACGAGAGGCGGCTCTCGAACGAAATGGAGACCCTGGCGGCCCTCATCGCCGCCATCCCCCGCGCGGCACACACCAACATCCTCTGCCACCCGAGCCTCACCAACTGGCTGCCCTTCTACTGGGCCGGCTACCGCCAGACCACCCGCTACACCTACGTCATCGAGGGCCTGGGCGACCCCGAGCGCATCTTCGCCAGCTTCGCCCACTCGAAGCGCAAGAACGTCAAGAAGGCCGAGAAGCTGGTCGAGGTGCGGGCAGACCTGCCGCCGCGCGAGTTCTACAACCATCACGCCGCCAGCCTGCGCAAGCAGGGTCAGGCGATCAACTACAGCTATGAGCTCTTCGAGCGCCTCCACCGCGCCACGGCCGAACGCGGCGCGGGCAGGACGTGGTTCGCCGTGGACGCCGGAGGCCGCATCCACTCGGCCATCTTCGTGGTCTTCGACCGCAAGTCGGCCTACTACCTCATCAGCACCATTGACCCCGAGCACCGCGGCAGCGACTCGGCCACGCTGCTCGTGCGCGACGCCATCGCCTTCGTCGCGAAGCACACAGACCGCTTCGACTTCGAGGGCTCGATGGTCCAGAGCGTCGAGGGCTCCTTCCGCAAGTTCGGCGCCGTGCAGACGCCCTACTTTCACATCTACCGAAACGACCTTCCTCTCCCGCTGCGGCTGGCCCTGGCCATCCGCGAAGAAGTGGGCAGGAGCTTCCGCAGGCGATGAGCCGCCGTGGAGAATGCGCCCGTTGAACGTCCTCGTCGTCGCCAGCCTCTACCCGCACGCTCAGAATGAGACGATCGGTCTCTCCACCCATCGCCGCACCGTGGAGCTGGCGAAGACGTGTTCGGTGAAGGTCGTGGCGCTCACCACGCGCGGCGACCTGCCGGAGAGCGACTCCTACGAAGGAGTGGACGTGCTGCGCCCTCGGTGGCACCGTCTGCCGAAGCTGGGCGTGCTGCTGGACGGCTATCGCTACGCGGAGCGGGTCGGCCGGGTGGTCGCCCGGCAACTGCCCGACTTCGACTTTGACGTGATAGATGCCCACTGGCTGTACCCCGACGGCTTCGCGGCTGTGCGACTGGGGCAGCGACTCCGCAAGCCGGTGGTTGTGACGGGGCGCGGAAGCGACGTGGACGAGTTCCTCCGCCGCTGGCCCGTGCGGAGCTTCGCCCGGCGAGCCCTGCGCGGCGCCACGCGGCTGGTGGCGCTCTCCCGCGCGCACAAACACAAGATGATCGAGGCTGGCCCGAGAGCCGAGAGCATCTCGGTTATCCCCAACGGGGTGGACACCGCGCTCTTCCGGCCTGGCAACCCCGAGGCCGCGCGACACGCGCTCGGTCTGGTCCCCGAAGGCCTCGTGCTGTTCTCGGCCGGCAGCCTGGTGGCCGACAAGGGCTTCCAGCACCTCATCACGGGCGTCGCGCGCCTCCGGCGGCCCGCGAGCCTCTACATCGCGGGGCCCGGCGACTACCGTGCGGCGCTCGAACGGCTGGCCCGCGACCTCGGCGTGGCGGATCGAGTTACCTTTCTCGGCCGCGTGTCGCAGCAGCAGATGCCGCTATGGTACCAGGCCGCAGACTTCTTCTGCTTCGGCAGCTACCACGAGGGCTGCCCGAATGCTATTCTGGAAGCCCTGGCGTGCGGGACGCCAGTCGTCTCCACGGATGTCGGCGCTATCCCCGATCTGGTCGAGGAGGAGCGGAACGGTGTGCTCTTCCCACCCGGGTCGGCCGAGGCGTTCGTGGCGGCCCTCGAGCGAGCCCTCGCGCAGCCGTGGGACCGCTCGGCCATCGCCGCCGCGGGAAGCCGCCGCTCCTGGCGCCACGCGGCCGAGGAGTACCGCGCCGTGTTCGAGCAGGCCGTCGCCGACGGTGAGGCTCTTTGCTCCGCCGCCGGCAGCCGAGGTCGGCAATAATGGGCGCAGGCAAGACGCTGCTGTTGCTGACGGTGGACACCGAGGCGAGCTTCGGCGGCGCGCGCCCCATCCCGCCCGAGACACGGGTCTACGGCCGCGTCGCCGGCGGCACGCACGGGATCGAGCGGATCATGGACTGTTGCGAGCGCCACGGCGTGCGAGCGACGTTTTTCGTGAACACCCTGGAGGCCCTCCATCACGGCGAGGACCACGTGCGCCGCGTGTGCACGATGGTGCAGGACCGCGGCCACGATGCGCAACTGCACGTGCACCCGATCTGGCTTGGCGGCCCCTTCGTCCACAAGGCCCTCACGGCCTACGGCTACGCCGAGCAGCGCGCGGCGATCGAGCGAGCGGCCGAACTCTTCCGCCGCGCGGCAGGCACGGAGCCGCTGGCGCACCGCGCCGGGGGCCTGGCCGCGAACGCCGACACGTTCCGGGCCCTCGCCTCGCTGGGCATCCGCTGCGACTCCTCCGTGGCCGTCGGCCACTGGGCCTACGGGCTGGGCGAGGGCGGCCGCGAGCCCAACGTGCCACGCCGCCTGCACTCGCTGGCCGAGGTGCCCGTGACCACGTTTGCCCAGGTGCGCCTGTGCGGATGGGCGCCGCGGCGGCACTTCGACCTCAACGCCGACTCGCTGTCGGAGCTGTGTTTCGTGGTGGACCGCGCGGCCGAGGCCGGCGTGGCCGCGGTGACGCTGCTGATGCACAGCTTCTCGTTCCTGCGCTGGAGCCGCGACGGCTCCGAGTGCCGGCCCGACGAGGGCGAGGTGCGCAAGTTCGAACGATTCCTCGAGCACGCTGTTGCCCACGGCGGCATCGAGGCCGCGACATTCCGCCAGCTTGTCGCGCGACTCGAGGCCGAGCCCACCCTGCTCGAGGGGCCGGATTTCGACCCGACGGCGGGCCTTGTGAGGACGTACCGGCGGAGCTGGGAGCGGTTCGGCACCGGCTGGAAAAGCAAAGCGATGGCCTTGGGCGTGCCCGCCGCCGTGGCGGCCCTGGCCGCGCTCATCATGGGAGTCATCTGGTGGCTGACCTCGTGAAACGCGCCGCGCGCCAGGCCATTGCCGCCGCCGCAAGGGCCACCCGCCTGTGGCCCCCGGTGCCCAGAGGCTGTGGGCTGGTGCTGCGCTACCACCGCATCGGCGAGTGCGGCCTGGGGGTGCCGGCCGCGGAGTTCGACGCGCAGCTCGGCTTTCTCGCCGCGCGCGCCCGCGTGCTGACGGCGGGCCAGATGGCCGCGGCCGTGGCCGCCGGGGAGCCGCTGCCCCCGAACGCCGTCGCCATCACCTTCGACGACGGCTACGAGGACAACGCCTCCCGCGCCCTCCCGCTGCTTCAGCGCCACGGGCTGCGGGCCACCTTCTTCGTCACGACGGGCTGGATCGGCACCGAGAAGGTCCTGTGGTGGGACCGTCTGCACGACTACGTTCGCCAGGCCCTCGCCGCGGGCGCCCGGCCGCTGGACTTCGAGGGGCTGCCGCCGCCGATGGCTGAGGCGCTGGCTGCTGCGAACCTGCTGGCCCCGGCAGACGCCGCGCGGCTCGAGCACGCCCTGCTCGCCGCCCTGCGCGGCATTTCGCTCACGCCGGAGGAGACCGACACGCTCGTCGAGCGCGTGGCGGCTGCTCTCGGGGCCGACGTGGCCGACCCGGAGCCCTGTAGACCAATGAGCTGGGACCAAGTGCGCGCGCTGCGCGACGCCGGCATGGAGGTCGGCTCACACACCGTGTCCCACGCGCGCCTGGCCAGCGTGCCGCCCGAGCGGGCCTTCGAAGAGCTCGAGCAGTCGAAGCAGGCCCTCGAGCGCGAGCTGGGCGCGAGCCCGTCGCTCGTGGCCTGCCCCGGCGGCGAGTGCAACCAGGATGCCGTGGACCTCATTCAGGAGGCCGGCTACTCGGCCGCCTTCACCACGGAGAGCGGCCCCGTGCGCCCTGGCGACGACGTGTTCCGGCTTCGCCGCGTGGGCGTCTGGGCCGGCGGGTATCGGGGAGTCTTTAGCGCCTTCTCCGCCTCGGTCTTTGGGCTGCAACTGGGCCGCCTGGCCCGGCACCCAGCAGGAACACACCCCGCAGGTTCCCAACCTGCGGGAGGTTGCGGGAGCGGCAATGCCTGAAGTCACCGTCGTCATCCCCGCCTACAATGCCGAGCGGCACCTCCGCGAGACCGTGGCGTCGGTGCTGGCCCAGACCTATCGCGACCTCGAGGTGGTGGTCGTGGACGACGGGTCGAGCGATGGCACGCGAGCGCTGGCCGAGGGCTTCGGAGCGCCCGTGCGCTGTGTGAGCCAGGCCAATGCCGGGCCCTCGGCGGCGCGCAACCGCGGCATCCGGGAGGCGCGCGGCGCCCTGATCGCCTTCGTGGATGCCGACGACCTGTGGCTGCCCGACAAGCTGGCCGCCCAGGTGCCGCTCTTCGACGCCGAGGGCCGCGTGGGCCTCGTCTACTGCCACGCCGAACGAATGGATGAGGCCGGCGCGCCCCTGCCGACGGTCCAGGCACCCAAGCCCGTGGGCCGCGTGTTCAGGGACTTCCTGTTCCGCAACCACTGCCCCACATCGGCCGCCGTCGTGCGGCGCGAGTGCTTCGACCGCTGCGGCGGCTTCGCTGAGGACATGGTTTGGGCCGAGGACTGGCATCTGTGGCTCCGCCTCGCGCGGCACTATGACTTCGCGGCCGTGCCGCGGGTGCTGGTGCGCCACCGCGTTCATGCCGCCGCGCTCACGAAGCAGACCGAGAAGGCCTACCTCGGCGCGCGCCGCGCGCTGGAGACGGCGCTCACCCCATCCGACGGTCGCGAGTTGCGCGCAGCGCGCCGCCGCGGCTTGCATCGGTTGGACCGTAACCAGGCCCTGAGCTGGCTCGGGGCCGGCGAACCGCGCGTCGCCCGCCGCTACCTGGCCGCCGCGTTCGGCAACGGCCCGCTCGACCCCCACATTCTGGCGGGCTATGCGGCCAGCCTGTTGCCGGGCGCGGCCCGACGGCCCATGATGGGCCTCTGGAAACGGCTGGCGCCGTGGGTGCCGTGGGACCGCTCGGGGCGGCCCGGGCGGCTTCTGGCGGAGTACCAAGGGCGCAGCGGCTGACGCCGCCGCATCGGAGGCCAGAGCCATGTCGGGCGAGAGGCGGCTGAGTCTGGACGCGAGCCTGCGCCACAGCTTCTGGCGGAAGATCCGGCGCGGCCTGCACCTGTGGCGGAGCGGCGAAGTCTCGCTGCGCAAAGTCATCAACGCCGGCTTGTGCCACCTGTCGTTGCGGCTCAGGCTCTCGCGCGTGCTCGGCAAGCCGTTCTCGCTGATGATCGAGCCCACCAACGCCTGCAACCTGCGCTGCCCGCTGTGCCCGACCGGCCGCGGCACGCTCGGCCGGCCGGCCGCCACGCTGCCGCTCGAGCTCTACCGCCAGTGCATCCGCGAACTCAGCCCCTACCTGATGGAGCTGAACCTGACCAATTACGGCGAGCCGATGCTGCATCGCGATCTGGCCGCGATGATCGCCGAGGCCAAGGCCGCCGGCGCCCGCGTGCTGCTGGGCACCAACGGCCACTTCCTCGACGAAGCGGCCTGCCGTCAGCTCGTCGAGAGCGGCCTCGACGGCATCTACATCTCGGTGGACGCCACCGACGCCGACACCTACGCGAAGTACCGCCAGCGCGGCGACTTCACCCGGGTGCTCGAGGGCACGAAGCGGCTGCTGGCCACCCGGGCGACGCTGGGCCGCACCAACCCCTTCGTCGAGCTTCAGTTCCTCGTGATGAAGCACAACGAGAGCCAGATTGACGGCTTCCGCGCGCTGGCCGCGGAGCTCGGCGCCGACCGCCGCATCATCAAGCCCGTGAGCTTCAACGTCGCCGACTGGGACGATCCCGACACGCGCCGGGCCTTCGCCGACTTCTGCCCCACGAACGAGGAGTTCCGCGTCTACGTGCAAGACGGCGACGCCTGGCGCTGGAAGCGCGAAGAGCTGGCCTTCTGCACCGCCCCGTGGCGCACGCTCACGGTGCTGGCCGACGGCGCCATCGTGCCCTGCTGCCGCGACCCGCGGGGCGTCTACACGATGGGCAACGTGGCCGACGGCGTGCTGAAGGTGTGGAACAGCCCGCGGTATCGCACCTTCCGCCGCCACATGGCCAGGCACCGCGGCCGCATGAGCATCTGCAAGGTCTGCCCCGGAGAGTGACCCCCGCGATGCGGTACCCCAGAGTGATCCTCTACCATTCGGTCGTGGCAGACGACGCCCCCGCCGATGCCTTCGCCGGCAAGCACCCGACCGCGGGGCAACTCTCCGCGCACCTGGACTACCTCAAGACCCGCTTCACCTTCGTCTCGGCGGAGCAGTTCCTGGCGATCTACGACGGGCGCGACACGCGCCCGCTCCCGCGGCCCCCCTGCCTGCTGACGTTCGACGACGGACAACGCCCGCTGCTGAAGAACGCGCTGCCCGTGCTCGAAGCCCATGGCGTGCCCTGCCTCATCTTCCTCATCGCGGGCACGCTGAGCGAGGGGGTAGTCCCCTGGTACATCGCCGCCGACTACCTGGTGCGAGCCGCCCAGGGCCGGGCCATCCGCTACCTGGGTCGCCTGTTCGACTGTTCGGCGACCGCCGGCGCGCTGGCCCTGAAGGCGGCGTTCAAGGCGCGCTTCATCACCCTGAGCGAGGAAGCCGACCGACAAGCGGCCCTCGACCGCCTCGGCGAAGCGGTGGGCCGACGGCCGCCGCGGCTGGACGAACTGCCCGAGGACATGGCCTTTCTCACCCCCGACCAGGTGAAGCTCCTGAGCCGCCACGAGCTGGTGGCCTTCGGCTCGCACGGGTTCTCGCACAGGAACCTGGCCCTGCTGAGCGCCGCGGAACAGGAGCATGAGCTGTTGCACGCGCGCGAGACCATTGCGGCGCTCACCGGCCGCGAGCGGATGATGGTGTCGTACCCCGACAGCTCGCACACGCGCACCACCCGCGAGCTGGCGCGGCGATACTACGACTTCGGATTTGCGGTCGAGTTGCACGACGACCGTCGCGACCGATTCGCCTATCCCCGGGCCTGCCTCGGGCGAATGGATGTGAACGGGGTGCGCTACTGGCTCACGTGGCGTCGGCGATACGTGTTCGGACCGCTCCGGCGGCTGCTGCGGAGGTGAACATGCGGGTCGTCGCGATCGCCACCCACACGCTGGATGCCCAGCAACGGCTGTTCCTGGACGCCGTGCGCCGCTCCGCCGACCTGGTGGGGATCGTGAACGTGCAGGCCCTCCCCGCGGGAAAGCGGCGCCTCCGCCGCCTCGCGCGCCGGGCGCGCGAGCACGGCCTTCTGCACGCGCTCAACTTCCTGGGCGGCGTGCCCGTCTCGGCAATCGTCCGGCCGCGCATCTACAAGGCCGTAGACGCGTTGTTGAGCCGCGAGCTCGAAGGCGACCCGGCGGAAGGCGTGCCGACGGCCGATGGCGGCCTGGTGAACAGCGAGCGGGAGGTCGCGGCCATTCGCGCCTTCCGGCCCGACCTGCTGTACCAGGCGGGGCCCGGGATCACCCGGCCGCAAGTGTTCCAGGCCGCGCCGCTGGGGATGCTCCACATCCACCACGGCATCCTGCCGGCGATCCGCGGCATCGCGTCGCCCGAGTGGGCCGTCCGCGAGCGCAGGCCCCTCTGGCTCGGCGTCACGCTGCACATGATGGACGCGGGCCTCGACACCGGGCCGCTCGTGGCGCAGGCCCGGCCGCGGGTGGAGGCGGACGACGCGTGGGCCGCCGTCCGGGCGAGGCTTTCGCTCCTGGCTGCTCGGCTCATCGCCGGAGGCATTCGCGCGCTGGAGGCCGGGCTCGAGCCCGTGCCGCAGCCAGCGACGCTGCCGAGCGCCTACCGCTCGAATCTCGGGCTTACAGACTGGGCGCTCTTTCGCCGTCGGCTCCCGGAGTTTCTCCGCTCGTGCCGCGGCCGCGACGAACAGATCGCCGTCGGGCAGGTGCTGCCCCAGTAGGTGGTCCATGGCCGAGGAATCAGCGAAGCCCTTCGTCTCCGTGGTCGTCGCCGCCTACAACGCGCGCGACACCCTGGCGCGCTGCCTCGAGGCCCTGCTGGGGCAGGAGTATCCGGCGTTCGAGGTGATCGTCGTGGACAATGCCTCGACCGACGACACGCGGGAGATCGCCAGCCGCTATTGCGGCAGGGCCAACCGCGAATCTCGCGAATCATGCGGATCTGGCAGCAGGCATCTTGATGCGTCTGATTCACCGGACTCGCGGTTTCCCGCCGCCTCCCGTCGTGTGACCTTGCTCGACGAGCCGCGCCGCGGCTGGCCCGCCGCGCGCAACCGCGCCTGGCACTGGTGCAAGGCGCCGCTCGTGGCGAACATTGACGCCGACTGCTTCGCCGAGCCGACATGGCTGCGTGAGCTCGTGGCCGCGCTCGAGCGGGAAGCGGGGGCCGGCTGCGCCGTCGGCCGCACCTTCGTCGAGCCCGGCGCCACCCTGGCGCAGCAGTTCTACGCGGCCAACGACCCGTTCAACATCGAGAAGTACGTGCAGCGCACCGAGCGGGCCTTCGGCAGGGCCTGCCCGTGGGGCGGCGGCAACAACTGTTTCCGCCGCGAGGTGATCGAGGCCGTGGGCGGCTACGACGCCGAAACCTACACGTCGGGCGCCGACCGCGAGTACCACAAGCGGTTCGAGGAGGCGACCGGCCTGCGCACCGTGTACGTGCCCGAGGCCGTCATCTGGCACGTCGCGCGCGGCTCGGCGGGCGAGTTCTTCCGCAACGCCGCCAAGTACGCCTGCGACGCCGTCGTCCACGCGCAATTCGATCCCGGCGTGGCGGCGCACCTGCGGGGCTACGTGCGGCGGAACCTGGGCTTCATCGGGCGCAACGCGGCGGGCCTGGTGTGGCGGGCGGCGAAGTTCCTGGTCGGGCGCGAGACCCGCCTGCGTGTGTCGCAGCCCTTCTTCTACAGCGTGCAGGAGCTGGGCTCGATCTGGGGCCACCTCAAAGGCCGTCGCCGCGTGGCGGCCAGGAAGCGGCATAAGAGGTGACGTTCTCGTGCCCACGCTCCCGCGTCGGCGGTGTCGCGCGCAAGAGCGGTCGACTCTGGGGAGTCTGCGCGACTCTGAGCCGGAATGGCGAGAATCGGCGATTCTCGAGTCGGGAAACGGAGAACCCCGTGCGAGTCTGGGTCGGAAGGTCGAGAATGGGCAAATGGCGATTCGAAGGAGCCGCAGGGCGCTGGGGCCGGCTGCGAGACGGGGAGAGGAATTGACCGGACGGCCTGGTTGTGACATGATTCGCGGTGACATGGTTTCAGGGGATGGCAGGCGGGGCATGGGAGCGAGGACCGAGGGTGGCTGAGGCGCCGGCCGTTGTTCTCTACATGAGTTACCTCGGCCTCGGGCTGGCGCGCGCGCTGGGCCGCGAGGGCGTGCGCGTCTTCGCCCTCGATCCGCACCGCGACGCCCTCGGCATGAACTCGCGCTACTGCACGCCGGTCCTCACCCCCGACCTCAAGGCCGACGAGGCGCGGTACCTCGATTTCCTCGTGCAATTCGGCCACTCGAGGCCCTCGAAGCCCGTGCTCTATCCCACGGGCGACCCGACGGTGGTGCTGCTGTCGCGCGAGCGCGAGGCTCTGTTGCAGCACTACCACTTCGTCATGCCCGACCACGACACGGTGCTCAAGCTGCTGACGAAGGACGGCCTGGACGCGGTGGCGCGTGAGCACGGCATCCCCGCGCCGCGCACGGTGATCCCCGCGGACCGCGCGGGGGCGGAGGCCGCGGCGCGCGAGCTGGCCTTCCCCGTCATCCTCAAGCCAGCCGAGAGCCACGCCTGGAAGGCCAGGGCGATCGTGGAGATGCTCGGCGTCGGCACCAAGGTCGTGCCGTGCGCCACGCCCGAGGACCTGCTCGCCCAGTACGACCGCATCGCGGCGCACAACCCCGCCGTCATCGTGCAGGAGGTCATCCCCGGCGAAGACGAGCGGCTGGTGTATTGCTGCTTCTACGTCGGGCGCTCGGGCGAGCCGCTGGGCCTCTTCGCCGGGCGCAAGCGCCGCGTGCTCCCGCCCGGCTTCGGCTCGGCCAGCTTCGCGGAGAGCATAGACGACCCCCGCCTCACCGACGCCACGTTGCGTCTGCTACGGGCCGTGAACTACCGCGGCCTCGGCGGCGTGGAGTTCAAGCTCGACCCGCGCGACAACACCTACAAGCTCATCGAGTTCAACGTGCGATTCGGCCTGTGGGACGCGCTGGGCGCCCGGTGCGGCGTGAACCTGGCGCACATGGCCTGGCGCGACGCGCAGGGCCTGCCCGTCGAGCCCCGGCTCAGAGGCCGCCCGGGCGTGAAATGGGTCTCGATACAGCGCGACCTTTCAGCTTTCAGGCTCTACCGACGCCAGGGCAAGCTGACCACCCGCCAGTGGCTGCGCTCGCTCGCCGGCGAGAAGATGTGGGCGGTGTTCGCTTGGGACGACCTCCGGCCATTCCTCTCGACCGCCCCGGGCTACCTGTGGCGGCTCGCGGCGCCCAGGCTGAGAATGGCGGGAAAGCAGGCGCAAGGGTAGAATAGTGGCGGGCGAGGGCCACCGACTGGAACCCGTGCCAAGAGGCTCTTGAATGAACGTCGCGCTCATCCAGCCGCCGATGGATTCCGACTACCCGCCCCTGAGCCTGGGCTCGCTGGCAGCGTACCTGGCCGCGAAGGGCCACCACGCGCGTGTCTTCGACCTCCAGATTCCTGCCCAACGCCAGAGCTGGCAGAAAGAGCTGGCGGCCTTCGCTCCGGGCGTGGTCGGCGTCACCGCCATGACCCCCACGCTGCCGGCCGCCGCCAAGATAGGCCGCGCGTGCAAGGAGATCGCGCCCGAGGCCACGCTCGTGCTGGGCGGCTACCACGTGAGCTTCCTGCCCGAGGGCACGATGGGCGGCTATCCCGCCTTCGACGTCGGCGTCATCGGGGAGGGCGAGGCGACGCTCCACGAGCTGGTCGAGACCGTGGCGAGCGGCGGCGACCTCGAGCAGGTGCCGGGCCTCGTGCTCCGGCGCGGAGGCGGGCTGGTGATGACCGCGCCGCGCGAGCGGCTGCGCGACCTCGACGCTCTGCCCTGGCCCCACGAGCATTACGACCTCGACCACTACCTCTACTACGGCGGCTACACGGGGCGCTGGACCTTCAAGTGCGCGAGCGCGATCGTCTCGCGCGGCTGCCCGTTCCGGTGCCGGTTCTGCGCGTCGCAGCGCTTCTGGTCCGAGCGCTGCCTCGTGGTGTCGCCCGAGCGCGTGGTGGACGAGATGCGCTACCTCGCGCGCCGCGGCGCCCGAAGCGTGTACTTCCGCGACAGCACGTTCAACGCCAACAAGAAGTGGGTGCGCGAGTTCTGCGAGGCCAAGCGGCGCGCGGGGGTGAAGATGCGCTGGCTGTGCAACAGCCGGGTGGACACGCTGACCGACGAGCAGCTCGGCCTGATGGCCGAGGCGGGCCTCGAGGCCCTCTACTTCGGCGTCGAGAGCGGCAGCCAGCGCGTGCTCGACTACTACGACAAGGGGGTGACCGTCGAGCAGACCCGCGAGGCGTTCGCCCTCTGCCGCAAGCACGGCATCGCCACGGCCGCCTACTTCATGATCGGAGCGCCCGTGGAGACGCGCGCCGACATCGAGGAAAGCCGCAAGCTCGCGCACGAACTGGGCGCAAAGTACACCTACTGGTTCATCTACACGCCCCTGCCAGGGGCGCCGCTCTACGACGACTTCGTCGAGCGCGGCTACCGCCCGGACTTCGAGAACTTCGTCTTCAGCCGCGCCACGATCCCCGTCGGCGACATGACCCCGCAGGAACTCGAGGCGATCCATCACCAACTCGTCGCCGAGTTCCAGAGGAAGGCCACCCAAGGCGAGGTCTGGCGGCGCCGCCTCGAGGTTCTCAGCGCGACCCGCTCCTGGCGGGATGTGCGCTTCCTGGGCCGCAGGGTGGCCACGCGCCTCGGCCTGGCCAAAGGGGAGTGAGGCCATGCGCGTGACGCTCATCCAACCCGACACCGGCGGCGCCTATCCGCCGCTGAGCCTCGGCTACCTGGCCGCCTACGTGGCCGAGCGCGGCCACGCCGCGCGCATCGTGGACCTCCAGGAGCCGGCCCAGCGGCGGGAATGGGAGCGCCTGCTCGTCGAATCCCGGCCCGACCTCATTGGCCTCACGGCCCTCACGCCGAGCATCCGCGACGCAGGCCGCCTGGCCGAGCGGGCGCACCAGCTCGCCCCCCAGGCCCGCATCATCCTCGGCGGTTTCCACGCTACGATGGAGCCCGAGCAGACGCTCCGCGACCACCCGGTCATTGACTTCCTGTGCATCGGCGAGGGCGAGGAGACCCTCGCGGAGCTCTGCGCGCTCCTCGACGCCGGCCAGCCGGCCGATGGCCTGCCGGGACTCGCCTGGCGCTCGGGCGACCGCGTCGAGTTCGGCCCGCCCCGCGAGCGCATCGCCGACCTCGATCTCCTGCCCAGCCCGCACGCCTTCTACGACCTGGACTACTATTTGGATGCGGGCAGCTTCACCTACCAGTACGGCTACCGCTGCGCATCGGTGATCGCCTCGCGCGGCTGCCCGTTCCGCTGCCGGTTCTGCTCGGTGCCCGGCAAGTACATACAACCCTCGCCCCAGCACGTCGCCGACGAGATTGCGGCGCTTCTGCGGCGCGGGGCCGACGGAGTGTTCTTCCGCGACAGCACGTTCACCATCCGTCGCGAGTGGGTGCTGGCCTTCTGCGAGGCCGTGCAGCGCCGGCGGCTGCGCTTCCACTGGATCGCCAACGCCCGGCCCGACCGGGTGGACGACGAGTTGCTCGCCGCCATGAAGCGGGCAGGCTGCTTCGCGCTCTGCTACGGCGCCGAGTCGGGCCGCGACCACGTGCTCGAGTACTACGGCAAGGACCACACCGTTGCCGACACGCGCCGCGCCGTAGCGGCCACGAAGCGCGCAGGCATTCGCGTCATCGCGTACTTCATGCTCGGCGCGCCCATCGAGACGCGGGCCGACATCGAGGCGAGCCACGCGCTGGCCCGCGAGCTGGGCGCCGAGCGCACGATCTGGAAGATTTTCGCGCCGCTTCCGGGCTGCGCGATCTACAATGAACTCAAGGCCAGGGGCGTGCCGCTCGACTTCGAGGCGATCCGCACCGACCGGGCCTCGTACCCGCTGGCCGACATGACGGAGGCCGAACTCGAGGCGCGCTTCCGCGAACTCCAGCGCGAGTTCGCCTACGCGCGCGACAACCGCCTGCGGGTCTTCTGGCGCCAGCTCCGGCGCGTGCGCTCGCCCCGCGACGCCTGGCGGCTCACCCGCCGCGTCACGGGCCGCGTGCGACGGGCGCTGTTCCCGGCCGAGAACGAGTGCGTGGGGGAGGGGAGGGATGGGTGAGATGTGCCGGTGGGCCAGGACGCTCATCCTCACCGTGTCGGTCGAGCCGGACGACCCCTCGGTGGTCGGCCGCACCGGAGCCTACCGCTCTCTGGAGGGGCTGGGGCGGTTCCACGAGCTGTGCCGCCGCCACGGGGTGAGGCCGACCTACCTGCTCACGTACTCGGCCGCGTGCGAGGCCCGCTGTGCGGACGCGGCCCGCGCCTGGGGCGTCGAGACAGAGTTTGGCGCCCACCTGCACCCTGAGGAAGTGCCTCCCATCGCCGACGGCGAGCGCGGGAACCACACGCTGCGCCCGGGCGACGTGGCCCCCGAGCGCCTGCGGGCCAAGCTCGTGAACCTCCTCGACCGTGTCGCGGAGGCGACGGGGCGCCGGCCCACGTCGTTCCGCTCGGGCTTCTTCGGCCTCACGCCGGCCCTGGCGGCCGCGCTGGGCGAACTGGGCGTGGAGGCCGACTCCAGCCTCGGCCCTCTCGAGAAAGTGGGCCAGACGTATCCCTACATCGGGGTGCCCTTTGCTCCCTATGTTTTTGACCCCGCGCGGTGCGGCGCGCTGATCGAGGTGCCGCTGACCAGCGTCTTCCGCCGGCCCTTTCCCAGGGCGCTGTACGGTGCGTACGTCCGCCTGCCCGGGCGCGTGCGGGGCGCGCTGCGGGCGTGTGGGCTTGCCGAGATCGTGCGATTCCGCCCCGCGGCGGCCTCGGAGCGCGACCTCCTGGCCGTCTGCGAGCGGACGGCCCGGCTCGGCATCCCGGCCGTGATGACGGTGCACTCGAACGAGCTCTGGCCGGGCACGAGCGCGGCCGTGGGCTCACAGGCCGCGTCGGACGCCTATTACGCACGCCTCGAGCGGGTGCTGGTGCACGCGCGCGAACGCGGCTGGGCCTCGCTCACGCTTACCGAGGCGGCGCGAAGGGCAAGGGAGACCGCGGCATGATGGGCGCGGCGAGCCACTTCCTGGTCGGGATGCTGTGCGGCGCCGCACTGGGCGGCGTGGCCGTGGCCCTCCGGCGCCGCTGGCTCGTGTGGCTTCCGCCTTTCGTGCTCGCGTGCGGCTGCTGGGCCGAGGGGCCGCTGCTGCTGGGCATGCCGCACACGGCCCATCCGCTGGCCAATCTGTTCTTCGGCTATGCGTGGCTGCATCCCTGGCTGGCGGCGGATGAAGTCACCGCTCTCTTCTTCGTGCTTGGCCTCACGAACCTGATGCTGCTGGCCTATGTGGTGTTCCTCGCGCGGTATCATGCGGCAGCGGACATGGTGCGCTGGGAGCGTGAGGGGCCCTCGCCGCCGCCCTCGAAGGCCAGGACGCGCCGCGCGGGGCGGCAGGCCCATTCTGGGGGTTGATTGCGCGATGCCCATGCCCGAGGTGCATTTCGCGGTGGGTATGGGAGCGGGGGCGCTGCTGGGCCTGCCGATGGCCGCGGCGCGCCGGCGCTGGCTCGTGTGGCTGCCGCTGGCGATGAGCCTGTGCGGCGGCCTTGCGCTGGTGCCCGATGCGCTGGCGCGCGCCGGGCATCTGACGCATGGCCTGGAGGGCCTGGCCGCGTCGCATCGCGCGCACCCGCCGTGGTCCAACGCCTTCTTCCTGCACGGGTGGCTCGACACGCAGCCGGCCCTCTACACCCGGGCGGCCTCGCGTGTGGCGTTCCAGGCCGTGGTGCTGATGTACCTCGCCGCGGCAGGCGGCTATGCGGCCTACATTCGTTGGGGCCTCCCGCGGCAGCCGGAGGCGGAGGAGGCGCTCGCCCGCGTGCGACGGGCCGCGGCGGGCTATCGGCCGCTCGCGCCCCTGGTGGGGCTTGCGCCGCTGCTGCTGGCCGGGGCGGCCACGGCCTGGCTGGTCGCGTCCCTGAAGCCGGTTCGGGGGCCTGGGGCCGGCGCCGAGCCTGTGGAGGCACGGCTCTGGGCGCAACTGGTTGCGCGGCGCATGGGCATCGCAGTCGGCCAGAGGCTCGGCGTGGTGCATGCGACGTGGGATCGCGAGGGCCAATGGCTCTCGGGCGACCTGGGAGCGCGGTCGCCGGCCGTTGCTGAAGTGGTCGCCCGGGCGAAGGCCAGCGGCTGCGGCTTCGTGGCCGTGCTGGCCGATGCCCTGGCCGCCGGGGCGCTGGCCGAGGCGCGGGCGAAGAACCCCGACCTCGCCATCTTCGCGGGGCGGATGTGGGACGCCCCCTCGTCGCGGGGGGCCGTGCCGGCCCTGGTGATCGTGCCGCCGCGGCCCGATGAGAGCGCCGTGCTCGCGTCATTCGCCGCGCAGTTCGGCCCGGGCAGCGGCGCCTCGTCCGAGGCTGCGCTCCAGTGGCTCAAGGCCCACGGCAGCGCCGGGAACGTGGCGCCCGTGGTGCTTGCCTGCCCCACTGAGGTGGGCGGGAGCGCCTGGCCCACGCTGTTCTCCTGGCGGCGCGCGAACGAGCTGTTTGTGGGTTTCTTGGGCCTCTTTGGCAGCGAACGGCTCTCGGCGCGTGAGGCGAAGAGCCAGTGGGACGCCCGCGTGACGACGGTGGGCGGCGTGTGGGACAGGTTTCTGGACGGCGGCTTCCGCCTCGGGGGCGCGGCCGCGGCCTCGGGGTTCGAGGACTCTTCGCGGCAGTTCGGGCCGGGCGAGTTCGCGCGCACCCACGTGTGGAGCCGGGGGCGCGAGGCGGCCGATGTCCTGGAGGGCTTGCGCCGCGGCTGCGTGTGGGCCGACGAGGGCGGCATCGTGCGCGGGCTGGACTTCGCAGTGGCGGCTCCCACGCTCGAGCGCCCCGCGCGCATGGGCGAAGTGGCCCGTGTGGCCCCCGGCGACCTGGTGCGGGTGGAGCTGGCGCTGGACGTGCCGCCGACGGATTTCGCCGGGCGCCCCAACGTGCTGGAGATGGTCGAACTGATCTCGAACTTCGGCGGCGAGCCGGCGGTCGTGGCCAGCTTCCGGGGCGTTCGCGGGGCGCGACGGATCGAGCATCTCCTCCCGCCGGCCGAGGATCGGAACGGGGGGCTGGGCTTCTACGCCCGCGCCCGCGGCTGGCGGCATCTCGAGGACGGCTCGCGTCTGTGCTTCTACACCAACCCTGTCCACGTCCTGGTCCGCGCGGGCCTGGCGCCGCCGCGGCTGCCGGGCGAGGCGCCCGTGCGGGTGGCATCGCCGTCGCGGCCCGTCAAGCCCGAGCCGCCGAAGCCCACAACTGCCACGCCCGCCGCGCCGGCGAAAGGCGACACAGGCGCCGACCTCGAGCGCATCGGCCTCGGCAGCAGCGTCAAGGCCATCCACGTCGAGACCTTCAAGCAGCCCTCACGCCAGTGGCGCGGCATCCCCGTGAGCATCATCGGCGACCGCGGCCCCGTGTTGGGGGACGAGGACTTGCGCATCGAGTTCCTCAGCCGCACGCCGCTGGGCGAGGGCACGCGCCTGTTCTTCCGATGCTACGCCACGGCGTGCAGCCGGCTGACACTGGTCGCGCGCCGCGCCGACAACCCGGTCCCATGCCAGGCCACCCGCGAGCTGCCGGAGAAGCAGTGGGCGCAGTTCGACCTGTCGCTCGCGGGCGATTTCCTGCCCGTGCGCGGCGAGTCGGGCGGCCTTCGTCCGCCCGCGGAGGTCCAGGCGATCGAATGGATCGGCGCGCGCCAAGGGCCTCTCTCGCGTTTCTACATCACCGATGTCGTCGTGTACGACCCCACGGCGTCAAGCCGCCAGGCGGCGGCCGGCCGCGAGGCGAAGGCGCTGCTCGATGCCTTGCGCGAGACCACGCGGCGTCGGGGGGTGCCGCCTTCGGCGCGCTCGCGCGCCCGCGACGCGGAGACGCGCCTGGAGGCCTGGCAGGCGCGGCTCGCCGCCGGGGCGGCGCCGCTGGCTGCCGAGGAACTCCAGGCCGCCGAGCGCGACCTGGCCACGCTCGCCGAAGAGTGCCGCCGCCTCGCCTGGCAGGCCGCCGCCGGGCCCACCTTCGGCGTCCCCGACCCGCGATTCATCGTCACCGCGCTCGCCCCCACGCAGCGCGCCTCGGCGCGCCATCCCGCCCTGCGGCTGGCCCCCTCGCTCGCCGGCTCCTGGGAGTTTGCCGCCGCCGGCGGCGAGGCCGAGAGCGTGCAGATCGCCGTCGCGGCGCTCTGGGACAAGCTGGAGGCTGTCCGCGTGGAGGCCCCCGCGCTGGTGCCCGAGGAGGGCGGCGGCCCCGGGGTGCCCGTGTCGGTGGAGCTGGTGGACGAGGTGGAGGTGAGGCCGCGCCCCACACTCACGCCCGAGCAGGCCGGCTGGCAGCCCGATCCGCTGCGGCCCTTCGAGCCGTTCGACCTCGAGCCCGGCGGCCTCCGCTGCGTGCTGCTCACCGCGGAGGTGCCGCGCGACCTGTCGCCCGGGTACTACGCGGGCCACGTGGCCATCCGGCCGCAGGGCCTGGAGCCGTTGCAGGTGAGCCTGCGGCTGCGCGTCTGGGGCGTCGCCCTCGAGGGCCGGCCGCTGGCCGTGCTGGCCCCGCTGGACGCACGCGCCATCTGCCAGCGCGGCGGCTTCGGCCCCACCGTGCCGGCCGCCAGCCGCCGCGCCTTCTACGCCTTCCTTCTTCGCTACGGCCTGTGCCCCATTCCGCTGCTCGGCGGCGATGAGGCAACCGATCTGGACGAGGTGGGCTTTCTCCTCGACACCTCTCCATTCGAAGAGCTGGTGGTGTTGAGCGAGGCAGCGTCGGTGAGCCCCGGCGCCCGCGACGCCGGGGTGGAGCGCGCGGCGCGCCTCGCCGGCCGGATGCTGGAGCAGGGCCGCGGCCGCCGCGGGGCGCTCTTGCTGCCGCTCGCCGCGCGCGACGACGGCGAGCTGGCGCGCCTGGTGGGCTTCGCCCGCGCGCTGGCCGCCGAGCACCCGGAGCTCCTGCTGGTCGCGGGGGGCGACGGCGAGCCGCCCGGCGACCTGGTGACTCACGTGTGGCGGCGGCCCCTGGGCGCGGACCCGCCCCGCCGGCCCCACGACGACGACGTGGACGTGCGCCTCTCGCGCACCGCGCGGCGCGAAGGCTGGGAACTCGTGGCCGCCTCGCCCGAGTCGGCCCTCCCCAGCCTGCTCCTCAGCAGCCCGCTCGCCCACGCGCGCCTGCTGCCCTGGCTGGCCTGGCAGCACGGCATCCGCGCCCTCGTCCTGCGCGGCGTGGCACGGTGGCAGGGCGAGGTGGGCGAGTCGCTGGGCGACGGCGTCCTCCTCTACCCCCCGGCCCCGGCCGCGGCCGGCGCCGACGTGGCGGCCGCCCCGCGCGGCTCGCTGCGCCTCGTGGCCCTGCGCGACGGCATTGAGGACTACACCTGCCTTCGCCTGCTGTGGGACCGGGCGCGCCAGCTCCGCGAGCGGAACGCCCAGGGGCAGGCCGCCGTGCTCGCGGCCGCGGAGCGGCTGCTGGCCGAGGTGCCCGCCAGCATCGGCACCTTTGCGACCCCCTGCCGCGACGTGGCCACGCTCCTCGCGCTCCGCGCCCGGGCCGCGCGCGAACTCGAGCGCGTCGAAGCCGCCTGGTGGGCCGAGGTGGACGCGGCCCGCGATCTTCCGGCCCCTCCCGCGCAGCTCACGGCGCAGCCGGCCGGCGGCCAGATCGACCTCGTCTGGACGCCCAGCCCCGACGCCAAGGCCACGGCCTACCACGTGTTCCGTGGCCGCGACCCGAAGGGCGAGTTCGTGCGCCTGACGGCCCGGCCTCTCGAGGGCCTGCGCTACGCCGACCGCTCGGTGGCCGACGGAGTGCCGTATCATTACTTCGTGCGCGCGTGCCGCGGCGACGCCGTGGTAGGGCCGCGGAGCGCTCTGGCCACGGCCGCAGCGCGGCCTGCGCCCAGGGTGGTGTGGCTGCCCACGGCCCCGCCGGGGCAGGGCGCCGGCGGGCCGTATCGGGTCGCCGTGCGCCTCGAAGGCCCCGGCACCGACGGCCTGCTGCCGCTGGTGCGCCCGCAGATTGACTACGCCGTGGGCGCCGCCCAGCCGGACGGGTTCGAGGACATGACTCGCCAGGAGGACGGGAGCTGGATCTACGACGTGCCGGACCCCGGCTGGCCCCGCCTCGCGGGCGCCAGGCTGCGCATCCTCGTGCGGGTGACGGACCGGGCGAACCAGGTTGCCGCGCCGCCGGTCGAGCGGGTCGAGCTCATCCGCGGCGCCCCCGCGCCCTGACCCTTTGCTGCCAGGAGCGTTGTGCCATGCCGATCGCGCGCACTCTCGTGGCTCTCCTGGGGCTGGCCGCCGGCGCGCGGGCCGGCGTCGCGCCCGGCCAGGAGGCGTCGCCCAGCTTCCCCGACATCGTCGCACGCGTGCGGTGCGGCATCGGCGCGGTAGGCACCTACAACCCCGCCAACCACCCGTCGCTCGAGTTCCTCGGTTCCGGCTTCTTCATCAGCGACAAAGGGCACTTCGTCACCGCCAACCACGTGCTCGAGGCGGTCGCCGAGAAGAAGCGCCTGGGCGACCTGCGCGTCTTCCTGCCCAGCGACGCCGACCGCGAGGGCCACCCCGCCGCCGTGGTCGCCACCGACGCCCGCCACGATGCCGCGCTGCTCGTCGTCAAGGGCGGGCAGTACGTGCCCCTCGAACTCGGCGACTCCCTGCGCGTGCGCGAGGGGCAGGCCATCGCGCTCAGCGGCTTTCCCTTCGGCCTCTTCCTCGGCCTCCACCCCTCCACCTGCGCGGGGATCATCAGCAGCATCAGCCCCATCGCCATCCCCGTCACCCGCAGCCAGGACCTGGACGCCGAGACCCGGGAGGCGCTGCGCAACCCGTTCAACGTCTTCCAGCTCGACGCCGTGGCCAACCCGGGGCACAGCGGCGGCCCGCTGTTCGACCCCCGCACCGGCCAGGTGCTGGGCATCCTCAACAGCGCCTTCATCCGCAAGACGAAGGAGAAGGTCATCGCCAGCGGCATCAGCTATGCCATGCCCATCCACCTGGTCAAGCCCATGCTCGACGAGGGCTTGAAGGCCCGGCCCGGCCTCGCGCCGGTGCCGACCCGGTGAAGGCTACTTGACGCCGTAGAGCTTCTTGATCCCCGCTATGTCGCCGTTGTAGAGGTCGCGTTTCGCGGTGTCGCCCTCGAAGGAGTAGCCGTACATCGTCTCCTGGAAGGCGTCGGCGATGTAGAGGTCGCCCATGCCGGCCACGTGGCCCAGCTCGTGGGTGGCGATGTTCTGGAGATCCATCAGAAGCGGATTCGCACCTCCATCTCCCCACTGGAAGAAGGCATCGTTGAAGAGCATGTCGGCCTCGACGATCTCGCGCGTCTGCGGCGGCCCGCTGAAATAGCCCCAGACCACCGTGATGGCGATGATCTCGGGGTCCAACGTGCCGAAGGCAAACGCATTGACGCCGTCGGCATAGTCGTCATTGAATGCCGCGTAGCCATCGAGGCGGAGAGCGCCGTAGATGGCCTCGCCGCCATAGCGCTCCCACTCGAACATGCCGGCCGAGATGGCCTGCTCGACGAAGTCGGGCGGCAGGCCCTCGCCGTTGAACGGATTGACGACGAAAGGCTCGGGCGTCCTCCAGCGGCAACCGTTGGCGAGGTAGGTGTAGTAACCGTCGCTTCGCGGTGGCTTGCCGCCGCCCGGCTTCGGCGGCTTCGCCGGAGCCTGGCGGAAGTGGATGAAGGTGATCTTGGCGAGCACGCGGTCCGTGTCGTCGCTTCGGCCGCCCGCGTCGGCCACGGCGACGGCGACGAGCAGACCTGCGACCCCGACCAGCGCCAGTGTCTGACGCAATCTGCCCATGGCACCCTCCTTCGCTACACGGAAGTAACAGGTCCCCCAAGTCTCCTGGCATAGTAGCGCTTGGCTCGCCTGCGCGCAAGGGTATTCCGGGAGAATGGGTGCGGGGCGGAGTTGTAGGTGGCTGCGGGAGCTCCGAAGGAGCGAAATAGGATAGCCCAGGGCAGCGCCCTGGGAACCAGATTGCCCCCGCGGTAACCCTGAGAGGGCGGAATGGAGAGCTTCCATCTCGCCCTTCCAGGGCTGGCCCCGTGGATCCCGCTGAACCCAGGGCGTTGCCCTACTCTTCGCCCACATCTTCCGGGGGCCGGGATTCAGCCCCCGAAGGGGGGCGTTTGAGCCGTAGCCCAGGGCGACCGAAGGGAGCCCTG